>JAISYO010000159.1 GCA_031269865.1 Dysgonamonadaceae bacterium
GCTCGTCGCCTCGTCCATATCCGACAATGCCATCTATTCCATCTACAAGGATAAAAACGGCGGCGTGTGGGTAGGGTCTTTTTTCGGGGGGGTGGATTATTATTCCATTCCCTACAACCATTTCGAATTGTTTTATCCCACGGGGGTCGATGCAATGAAAGGCCGCCACATCCGGGAATTTTGCCCCGATTCCGAAGGCCGTATATGGATTGGCTCGGAGGACGATGGGCTGAATTGGTTTGACCCGGCAAGCGGAAAATTCCTGCCCTTGCCCAAGGCCTTGTCTTCGATATACACCAACATCCACGCCTTGCAGATCGACGGCGATTATTTGTGGATCGGCACTTTTTCGAGGGGGCTTAACCGCTATAACCGCAAAACGGGGGCGATGGTTACCTACCGACATTCCGAGGACGACCCGAAATCAATCTCCGGCAACAGCACCTTCGCCATCCACAAGGACAAGCAGAACACCTTGTGGATAGGGAATATATCGGGCTTGGACGTTTATCATTACGCCGACGACACTTTCTCCCCGGTCAGACGGTTCGACGAAATTTACATCCAAGACATTTTTGAAGACACGCAGGGCGGGATTTGGATTTCGACCTTCAAAAAAGGACTTCATCGCTACGATCCCACAACCCGCAAATGGGCGGTTTACTTGTACGACGATTCCCGCCCGAAAAACTTCCCCTTCAAAAAGCTGACCGGCGTGTTTGAAGACAGCCGCAAACGCCTGTGGGTTATGACCGACGGCAGCGGGTTTTATCTTTTCAACCGCGAGACGGAAGAATTTAAACCCTACAACAGCAGTTCTTCGGAATTGCCCAACGATGTGGTTTACAGTATGGAAGAAGACCAAGACGGATACCTTTGGCTGTCCACCAACAGGGGGCTGGTAAGATTCGACCCCGAAAAACAGACTTTCAACAACTATCTGGTGGAAAACGGGCTGAAAACCAATCAGTTTAATTATCGGTCGAGTTGCAAGACCCCCGACGGAACCCTTTATTTCGGTTCCATCGACGGCTTTGTGCGCTTCAACCCTTCCAAATTCAAAGGGGGCTTGAATTACGTACCCTCTATCGCCTTCACGGATTTCTACCTCAACGACAAGCCCATAACCCCCCAGACGAAACATTCGCCCTTGAAGCAAAGCCTGCTATATGCCGACAAAATTGTGCTGCCCTACAAGCATAATTCATTTAGCATCCGTTATTCCGTGCTGGATTATTCCGCCACGCAAACCGACAAGGTTACCTATCAACTCGAAGGCTTCGACAAGGAGTGGATCAAGGCGGAAAACAAACAGCAGATTATTTATTCGACCCTGAAACCCGGAAAATACCGCCTCACGGTGCGCTTGAACGACGCGGCGCAGTCGGGCGCGGTCATCAATTCGAAAGTCCTTGACATTTCCGTCCGTACCCCTTTTTGGATGAGTACTTTGGCCTATCTGATATATTGCGTGGCGTTCATCTCCCTGCTGGTTTCGCTGGTGTATTTCTTGAATTTCAGGGAAAAGCAAAAGAACCAGTTGAAAATAAACAATTTGAACCAGCAGAAAGAAAGGGAATTGTACAAGTCGAAAATTGATTTTTTCACGAACGTGGCGCACGAAATACGAACGCCCTTGTCCTTGATAAAAGGCCCGCTCGATGTTTTGCTCTCGGACAACCTGTCCGGCAACGTGCGCGACAATTTGCAGATTATGAGCAAGAATACCGACAGGCTGTTAGACCTCACGAACCAGCTGCTCGATTTCCGCAAAACCGAATCGGACGTTTACCTGCTGAATCTCCAACGGCAAAACGTGTCGGAACTCATCAGGGACACTTTCTTGCGTTTCACGCCGATGGCGAAGTTGTGGGGCTTGGATTTCGAACTCGACTTGCCCCCCGAACAAGAAATGTTTGTGCGGCTCGACAAGGAGGCTTTCCTGAAAATCATCGGCAACTTACTGAACAACGCCGTAAAATACTGCGACAAATACATTTACGCGAAAGCCTATCTGACGGGGGCTGGCGACGATGCGGAGTTTCATTTCGTGGTGGAAAACGATGGCGAGCTGATTCCGCCCAATTACAAAGACGAGATTTTCAAGCCTTTTGTGCACCTCGACAAGAAAGGGAAAAATGAGCGGGTGTCGGGGACGGGCATCGGGCTGGCATTGGCGCGTTCGCTCGCCGAACTTCACGCCGGAACCTTGTCCTTCGAGGACGACTCGCGCTACAACCGTTTCCACCTGATGATTCCTTTCGGGAAAGCCGTTGCCGAAAAAGTCAGGGCGGATATTTTGGAAGAAGATGGGGCGGTGTCCGTTTCCGTCCCCAAAAAGGGGCAGGAACACCCCTATACGATTCTGCTGGTGGAAGACGATCTCGAACTGTTGGCTTTCGAAAAACAAATTATGGAGTCGCAGTACCGGGTGTTGCTCGCGGAAGATGCCCTTGTCGCGCTCAACGTGCTGAAAAAAGAAACGGTGCATCTGATCGTCAGCGACGTGATGATGCCCGAAATGGACGGCATTGAATTTATGCGCCGCGTGAAATCGGACATCAATTTCAGCCATATACCGGTTATTTTGCTGACGGCGAAAACCAACGTCCAATCCAAAGTGGAGGGCTTGGAAACGGGCGCGGATGCCTACATCGAAAAACCTTTCTCGGTGGAGGTGCTGGCGGCGCAGGTGTCCAATCTGTTGCAAAGCCGCGAAAAATTGCGCGAAACCTACCTGAACTATCCTTCCGCCGGAGGAAATAGCTCGTCGCTTACCGAGTTGGAAGATGAATTTATCGCGAAACTGCACGCCATTGTGCATCAGCATATCGACGATCCCACGTTTGAGGTGTTAAATATGGCGAAGCTGTTCAATATGAGCCAAGCAAGTTTCTACCGCAAGATAAAGGGTGTGATGGATTTGACGCCGGTTGAATACCTTCGTGGCGAACGAATAAAGAAGGCTGCCCAACTGCTCAGGGAAAAGAAATATCAAATAACCGAAATATGTTTTATGGTTGGGTTTAATTCCCCCTCGTATTTCGCGAAATGTTTCCAACTGCAATTTGGCGTTTCGCCCAAAGATTTTGAGTAGCCGGGGCAGGACACTTTGTATATAATTATTTGATATACTGTATCTTCACTACTTTTTTATGGTTATTCAAAAATAATACACACAAAAAAATATGCAACAATGAAAAAAAACATCGCATTCATTCTTCTTTTGGCAACGAGTTTACACACGCTGTCGGCGCAAAAACGTCCGTCCGATTACGTAAATCCTCTGTTGGGAACGGCAACTTTGTGGGACGAGAAAGAGTTGGGCTTCAAACCCACGCATCGTACTTGGGGCGCGGAAGTGTTCCCCGGCTCTTCATTGCCTAACGCGATGGTGCAGGTAAGCCCTGTAACCCAATTCCGAAGCGGTTCGGGCTATCAGTACGAGGATTCGGTTATCTACGCTTTTACCCACACCAACAAAGGACATTGGAATTTGTGCCACGTCCCCCTGCTACCGATTTCCGCGGAAAAGGTGTCGCCCAACGACTACCGCTCGCCTTTCAGCCACGGCAACGAATCGGCGCGTCCGGGCTATTACCGCGTGTTGCTCGAACGCTACGGCATCGTTACGGAACTGACTTCCACCTTGCGTTGCGCCTACCACAAATACACGCACACGAAGGGGGGCGAAATTCGTTTGTTGGCGGATTTATCGCGCTCAAACGAAGGGGTACGGAGTTGGGAAATCCAAAAAACCGATGAAAATGTGTTTTCGGGCTATCAGCAAACCGGGGAAAAAATCTATTTCTACGCGGAAGCGAATTTGCCGATCAGCCGGATTGATTCCATACGAGAAGACAAGCAAGTGATTTCCATCGTCCAATTCAAAAACGACAACCGACGGAAATCCTTAGAGTTGAAAATCGGCTTTTCCTTTGTGAGCCTCGAAAATGCGAAAGAAAACCTGCACAAAGAAATCGGAGGAAAGAACTTTGAGCAAATAAAGAAAGAGGCGACACAAACGTGGAACGAACTCTTGTCAAAAATAAAAGTGTCGGGCGGTTCGGAAAAGCAATACGAAACCTTCTATTCCTGCCTCTACCGTTCGTTTTTGTGGCCCGCCCTGCGCAGCGATGCCAACGGCGAATATACCGACGCCAACGGGAAGGTGGTAAACAACGGTTTCGGCTATTACACCGATCCCTCTTTTTGGGACGATTACCGCAACAAACTGATTTTGTTGGGTATGCTCACGCCAGGTGTCGCGGCGGATGTCATCAATTCCATCACGGACAGGGGCGAAAAGCGGGGCGGCTATATGCCGACTTTTTTCCACGGCGATCACGCCTCGACATTCGTTGCCGGTTCGTATCTGAGGGGCTTGCGCGGTTTCGATATTGACAGGGCTTACCGCTTGATACTCAAAAATGCGACGGTGCCCGGCAGGGGCGGACGCGCCCACCTTGCCGAATATATGGAAAAAGGCTATATCTCGGAAATGGATCTTCCCAACCCCAATTTGGAAACAGTGGCGAAGGCAGCCATCACCAAGACATTGGAATACGCCTACGACGATTATGCCGTCGCCTTGGTTGCCAAAGCCTTGGGCGACGAGAAAAACCACGAACAGCTGATGCGCCGGAGTAAGAATTACAAAAACCTCTTCGACGCCTCTACCGGACATATGCGTGCGCGGCTCGCCAACGGCGAGTGGGTTAAAAAGTTCGATCCGCAAATACCTTATTATGAGTATCTTTATCGCGAAGCCAACGGTTGGCAGACGACGTTTTTTGCCCCGCACGATGTGGAAGGTTTAATCGGACTTTACCCCGACAAAAACGCCTTCGAAACGAAATTGGATTCCTTGTTCAGTATCCCTTGGAGGGGCTACGAAGCCTACAATTTCTCGGTTTTCATCGGGCAGTATTGCCACGGAAATCAGCCCGATCATAATTTCCCCTACCTCTATTATTTCGTCGGGAAACAAGAGAAGTCGCAAGCCGTTTTGGATACGATTCTGAACAATTTTTACCGTATGGGCAAAGAGGGCTTGTCCTTGGCAGGAATGGATGACGCAGGGGAATTGTCGTCGTGGTATGTGCTGAACGCCATTGGTTTATACACCTTTTCGCCTGCCGATCCCGAATACATTGTGTCCGTCCCCCTTTTCCGAGAAATTGATTTGTGGATCGGGGAAAACAAGTCTTGCCGCATTGTTCGGAAAAACAACGGACGGAAAATCAAGGATGTTTTCTACGACGGGAAAAAAATAAACGGCTATTTCGTCAAGGACGCCGATTTGAGGCGGGGCAAAACCCTGCTCGTTTCCACGGAATAGGTTTTTTAGGAAAAAATTGAGTGTCTTTGCTAAATGTATTGCCGAAGAACTTGGGAAAAGAGAACAAAAAAATTGAATTAAAATGATTTAATAATATGATGCCAATTGCAACAATTATCCGCAAAAAGCGATGCCGGCGTTGTTTGGCGTGGAAAAAAGCGTTATCACAAAACATAAACCCGTCATTGCGGGCTTGACCCGCAATCCCCTCAATGTAGTCCGTCATTCCTGCGAAAGCAGGAATCCCCTGAATTATCCGATAAAAGCAGCATAATTATGAAAGAAACAGCATCCATATATTTTATGACAAACAATTACAACAATGTGCTTTACGTTGGTGTAACAAACAACCTTGTCCGCAGGATTGCTGAACACAAAGCAAAAATAGACGAAGGATATACATACAAATATAATTGCGATAAACTTGTTTATTATGAAGAATTTAATTTGATGATTGATGCCATTGCGAGAGAAAAACAGTTGAAAAATTGGAAACGTGAATGGAAAAATCAGTTGGTCAAAGACTTTAATCCTGAATGGAAGGATTTAAGCGAAGAAATTGGTATTGATAATGAGCTTGTTGATGCAGTAAAAGCGCATTATAACCGTTATTCTGAACTTGTTTTTAAACAGGGGATTGCGGGTCAAGCCCGCAATGACGGTACTACGAAGGGTCAAGCCCATAATGACGCGCAAAGCGACAAAGCGATAAGGAAGATGATGGAAAATAACAAATTGTGATCATTATATGACAAAAAATGATTATACTTGTACTCTGAAAAGGGAAATTGCCCTTGTGAAAATTGTTTAATTCCCTGTGGATAAGATAAATAGCATTATGTCAGATCAAAAAACATACTACATTTGTTTCTTCTTGGCGGTTTTTTTGGGTATAAGCCCAATCGGGGCGCAAGACAAGGTTGCGAAAGATGGGAAAGAAAAAACGGTGTTCCAAACTTCCCAACAATGGAAACCCACCACCGACAACCGCGCCGACGTCGCCATCGTGTATGGGGTGGGGGGTAACCCCTCGGATAGAATCAAGGGGAAGTCTTTCGAGGAACGTGTGCAGTCTTGGCGCGACAGAGGCTACACAACTCATTTTATGACGGGTATCGCCTGGGGCGAGTACCAAGATTACTTTACCGGAAAATGGGACGGGAAGTGGCATCTCGACGAAGGGCAGGTGCAACGAAACGGCGACACGATATGGCACGGGCGTTTGGTACCCTATATCGTGCCAAGCGATAATTATTTGAAATACATTAAGGAAATGCACGTCAAAAGAGTGATTGACGCAGGAATCGACGCCATTTATATGGAAGAGCCTGAGTTTTGGGCGCGTGCAGGGTATAGCGAAGCATTCAAAAGGGAATGGAAAAAGTATTACGATACCGATTGGCAGCCCCAACACGAATCCCCCGGAAACACCTATCTTGCGAACAAGTTGAAGTATCATTTGTATTATAAGGCTATTAACGAGGTGTTCAGCTATGCAAAAGAATATGGCAAAAGCAAGGGGAAGGACATTCGTTGCTACGTGCCAACCCATTCCTTGGTTAATTATTCGCAATGGCAGATTGTAAGTCCTGAGGCGAGCTTGGCATCGCTGCCTTGTGTCGATGGCTATATCGCCCAAGTGTGGACGGGGACCTCCCGCGAACCCAACTATTTCGACGGCGTTGCGAAAGAGCGCGTTTTTGAAACGGCTTTTTTGGAATACGGCTCGATGGAATCTATGACAGCCCCCACCGGACGCAAAATGTTTTTCCTAACCGATCCGATAGAAGATCGCGCAAAAGATTGGGACGACTACAAAAGAAATTATCAGGCAACCTTCACGGCGCAATTGCTGTATCCCAAAATCGCAGATTACGAGGTAATGCCTTGGCCCGATAGAATATACGAGGGCTTGTACAAAACGAGCGGCGACAGCGACAAAAGGGAACGTATCCCCCGGCACTATTCCACGCAGATGCATGTAATGATAAACGCATTGAACCGTATGCCGGTTTCTTCGGACTTGATTACCGGCTCGAAAGGAATCAGTGTAGTGATGGCTAATTCGCTGATGTTCCAACGTTTCCCCACCCACGACGGCTACGAAGATCCCCAATTGTCCAATTTCTACGGTTTGGCTCTGCCTTTCTTGAAGCGCGGGGTGCCCGTTTCCATCGTACATTTGGAAAATTTGTCTTACGAAGAATCCCTCAAAGATGCCAAGGTGTTGCTGATGACTTATTCCAATATGAAACCCTTGTCGCCCGAATCCCACGATTACCTTGCCGCTTGGGTTAAGAAAGGGGGCGTTTTGCTGTTCAGCGGAAGGGACGACGATCCCTATCAGGGGGTGCAGGAATGGTGGAACAACGGCGCGACGAAATATCAGTCGCCTTCCGATCATCTCTTCGAAAAAATGGGAATTGCGGCGTCCCCCGAAGAAGGCGCGTATCAATACGGCAAAGGCACGGTTTTCGTCCTGCGGGCGAATCCCAAAGAATTTGTGTTGGAAAAAGGGGGCGACAAAAAACTGCTCGGTGTCGTCAGGCAGTTGTACGAGCAAAAGGCGAAGGCAGGGAAATTGCGCTTCAAAAACAATTTCTATCTGAAAAGGGGGGATTACGATTTAATTTCTGTTTTGGACGAAAGCCTGAGTTCAGAGCCATACATTGCAAAAGGCTCATTCATCGATCTTTTCAACCCCCAACTGCCCGCGCTGTCCGAGAAAGTGGTAAAACCGGGCGAGCAAGCCTTTTTGTTTAACGTGGGGCGCGTCAGGGATAAAAGCAAGCCCCAAGTATTGGCTTCCGCTTGTCGCGTTTACGATGAAAAAACAGAGGGGCGCAGCTATTCCTTTGTGGCGAAAAGCCCCATAAACACCACCAACGTGATGCGTATCCTACTGCCTTCCAAACCTTTGAAATGTACCATTAAGGACGAGAAGGGCGTAGCCGTGCAAGTTGCGGAATGGGACGAAAAAAGTAAAACCTGCCGGGTAACTTTCGAAAACAGCCCCGAAGGTGTGTTTGTGAAAATTGAGTATTGAAAACAAGAAAATATAAATCAAAATAAACCATCAAATGATATGACAACACGACGAGACTTCATCAAAAAAGGTGGCATTGTCCTTGCGACATTGTCCGTTAATCCCTCAACCATTTTTTTGTCAGCGCGAGGCGTTGCACAAAAAGAGGTAGGCTATCTATCCAAACGTTTGCCGGTGGCAGATAGGCATTTCACTTCAAAGGCGGTGGAAGCGACTATCCGCAGGATAAAACCGAAAATCAAAGATCCCAAATTGGCGTGGATGTTCGAGAACTGCTTCCCCAATACCTTGGACACGACGGTTCGTTTCAAAAAAATCGAGGGCAAACCCGACACCTTCGTCATTACCGGGGACATAGACGCTATGTGGCTTCGCGATTCGTCGGCGCAGGTTTGGCCCTACGTGCAGCTTACCAAATCGGACAAGGAATTGAAGGAATTGGTTGCCGGGGTGATCAACCGCCAAACGCAATGTATCCTCATTGATCCTTACGCCAACGCATTCAACCACGATCCCCTTCCCGACGGCGATTGGATGAAGGACAAAACCAAGATGACGCCTATGTTGCACGAGCGCAAATGGGAAATCGACTCGCTTTGTTACCCCATTCGCTTGGCGTATCATTATTGGAAAACAACGGGCGACAGCTCGGTTTTCGATGCCGATTGGAAAAAGGCGATGGCATTGGTGCTGCAAACCTTCAAGGAACAGCAGCGCAAAGAGGGATTGGGACCTTATCGCTTCCTGCGCGTTACGGACAGGGCGCTCGATACCGTCCCCAACGATGGCTATGGGCATCCGGTAAACCCGGTGGGACTGATCGTGTCGGCTTTTCGTCCTTCCGACGATGCTACCACATTCGGCTTCCTTGTTCCCTCGAACCTATTTGCCGTTACGTCCTTGCGCGAAGTGGCTGAAATATCGGAAAAGATTACCAAGGATTCCGCTTTTGCGAAGGAATGTAAGGCGTTGGCTGACGAAGTGGAAGCCGCCCTTCGCAAATACGCCCTCACTACCCACCCGAAATACGGTAAGATATATGCGTTTGAAGTGGACGGTTTTGGCAACACCTATTTTATGGACGATGCCAATGTGCCGAGCCTCTTGGCTCTGCCCTACTTGGGCGCACTCGATAAGAACGATCCGATCTATCAGAACACACGTAAATTTGTGCTGAGCAACGACAACCCCTATTTCTTCAAGGGGACGGCGGGCGAAGGAATCGGCGGACCGCACATCGGCTACGATATGATTTGGCCTATGAGCATCGTTATGCGTGCGATGACGAGCACGAGCGACGACGAAATCAAATTATGCCTGAAAATGCTTCGCGACACCGATGCAGGAACGGGATTTATGCACGAGTCTTTCAATATCAACAACCCCGACAAATTTACACGCAGTTGGTTTGCTTGGGCAAACACCTTATTCGGCGAATTGATTTTGAAACTCGAATCGGAAAATAAATTGCATTTGTTGAACATTTAATAACCTTATAATTATGAATTTAAGAAAATTATTTTTGCTTCTTGCCCTTGTGTCAGGCACAATCGTGGCGCAAAGTCCGGTGGATTATGTGAATACCTTGGTGGGTACACTGTCCAAGTTTGAACTTTCCACAGGGAACACCTATCCCGCGATAGCGATGCCTTGGGGTATGAATTTTTGGACGCCCCAAACCGGAAAAATGGGCGATGGGTGGCAGTACCGCTACGATGCCGATAAAATCAGGGGCTTCAAGCAAACCCACCAACCCAGTCCATGGATCAACGACTACGGACAATTTTCCATTATGCCGCTCACGGGGAAAGCTGTATTCGACGAAAATGCACGCGCAAGTTGGTTCTCTCACAAATCGGAAATCGCCAAACCGCATTATTATAGCGTTTATTTGGCTGATTATGACGTAACTACTGAAATAACGCCGACTGAACGCGCCGCGATTTTCCGCTTCACGTTTCCTGAAACCGATAGTGCATTTGTCTTGGTTGATGCCTTCGACAGAGGTTCTTTCGTGAAAGTTATTCCTGAAGAAAACAAAATCATCGGCTACACTACCCGGAACAGCGGTGGTGTTCCCAAAGATTTCAAAAATTATTTTGTGATTGTGTTGGATAAGCCTTTTGTGTTGCATAATATGCACATGATTGCCCCCAACGGAAAAGCTGAACAGATGGGCGCAACCGTCCGCTTTTCCACCAAACGCGGCGAAAAAATCCACGCCCGCGTTGCCTCGTCCTTCATCAGCTACGAACAGGCGGAACAGAATTTGAAAGAGTTGGGCAACCGCTCTTTCGACGAAGTGAAAAATGCAGGGGCGCAACGGTGGAACGAAGTTTTGGGGCGCGTGGAAATCGAAAGCAAGGACATCGACAAATTGCGCACTTTCTATTCCTGCCTCTACCGCTCAACCCTTTTCCCGCGCAGCCTTTTTGAATACGACAAAAATGGAAACGTGGTGCATTACAGCCCCTATAACGGCAAAATCGAGCAGGGTTATCTCTTTACCGACACTGGATTTTGGGACACTTTCCGCTGTCTTTTCCCCTTGCTCAATTTCCTTTATCCCGAAATGAACAAGAAAATGCAGGAAGGCTTGCTGAACACCTATCGCGAAAGCGGATTTTTCCCCGAATGGGCAAGTCCGGGGCATCGCGGCTGTATGGTGGGCAACAATTCCGCCTCGGTGCTTGCCGATGCTTATTTGCAGGGGGTTAAGGTTGCCGACAGCGAAATGCTTTGGGAAGGAATCACTTATACCGCTAACCACGTTCATCCGAGGGTGTCTTCCACCGGACGTTTGGGCTACGAACACTACAACTCGCTCGGCTACGTGCCTTGCGACGTGAAAATCAACGAAAGTGCCGCGCGCACCCTCGAATATGCCTACGACGATTGGTGCATCTACCAACTTGGGAAAGCACTCGGCAAGCCGGAAAGCGAAATCGGTATTTATGCCGAGCGCAGCAAAAATTACCGCAACTTGTTCAATCCCAAATACAATCTGATGCAGGGGAAAAAGCAGAACGGCGAATTTAGCGAGCCGTTCAGCCCTTTCAAATGGGGTGGCGACTTTACCGAGGGCAACGCCCTGCACTACACGTGGTCGGTTTTCCACGATCCGCAGGGCTTGATTGATTTGATGGGTGGCGCAAAGACTTTCAACGCGATGCTCGACACCGTTTTTGCCTTGCCCCCCATCTTCGACGATTCCTATTACGGTAGCGTGATCCACGAGATTCGCGAGATGCAGATTATGAATATGGGCAACTATGCGCACGGCAACCAACCTGTTCAGCATATGATTTATATGTACAACTATTCGGGCGAGCCGTGGAAAGCGCAGTATTGGGTGCGCGAAGTGATGGATAAGCTCTACACGCCCAACCCCGACGGTTATTGTGGCGATGAGGATAACGGACAGACTTCGGCTTGGTACGTCTTCTCTGCGATGGGTTTTTATCCCGTTTGTCCGGGTAGTGGCGAATACGTGATCGGTTCGCCGGCATTCGACAAAATTACCATTCATCTCGAAAACGGAAAAGACATAAAGATTGAGGCAGGGGGCAACGCACTCTCGAAGAGATACATATCCTCGTTGAAAATGAACGGCAAAGCCTATTCGAAGAATTATTTCAAGCGCGAAGATTTATGGAAGGGCGCAAAAATCAATTTCACAATGTCCGGCGCACCCAACACCTCGCGTGGCACCGCCAAATCCGATTTTCCCTATTCTTTCTCTGTTGCAGGGAAATAAACCGCAAAATTGGGTAATTTAGAATAAAAAAACGGCTGTCGCAGTAAACGGCAGCCGTTTTTTTATTCTTTTATTAGATTTTAGAGCAAAGAGCAAAAAACAAAAAAAATCCGCCTGGAAACTTTCCAACCGGATTTTCGACGCGCGATGCACGAAGCAGTTATTTCAACTCGTCAGCTTTCACAAAGGGGCTGTCGATCAGATAATCGTAGCTCAGTTTCACGCTTTCGATAGGGGTATAGCTATACCGTTCCACTTCCACAACGGCGTATTGCGCTCCGGCTGTCGCGAGGTTCCTGAAAATGGCGTCGAATCCCACCATTCCGCTCTGTCCGAGTTCTTTTTCGTCCTTTATGTGAAGCAACTTGAAACGTCCGGGGTAGGCTACGAAATAATCAACGGGGGCTTTACCGCCGCGTATAACCCAATACACGTCCATTTGGAAAAATACTTTTTCCGGATCGGTGTTTTTCAGCATATAATCGTACATAAGTTGCCCTTCAATTTCTTGAAATTCAAAATTATGATTGTGATAGCCGTAGCTGATGCCGGCAGCCTTGCATTTTTCCCCGATCTGATTGTAATAATCGCAATACGATTGCAGTTCGGCAAGGGTTTTGGGTGTTGGCATCCACGCCGTTACGATATATTTCATTCCGGCGGCTTTGTGGGCGGCGATAGCCTGATCCCACCATTTCCATACCTCGTCCCAATTGGTTTTCGTTACGTCTTGATCCAAAGCCCTTCCCGTGTGGGAAGAAAGTACCGTCATTCCGGCGGCTTCTACTTCTTTTTTGTATTCTTCGGGTTCGAGCCCGTAGAATTTACCGTCGGCGTACCCGGCGGCTTCCACCCCGGTATAGCCTATTTCAGCCACTTTTTGGATCGTGCCTTTGAAATCGGCGTTGATGTCGTCGCGCACCGAATAGAGTTGCAAGTAGATGTTTTTGTCTTGCTTTTCCTCAGTGCCCTTGCTTTGTGTGCAACAGGATGAAACGGCAAACGCGAGTAGCACCGTCAAGAATAAAAATTGTTTTTTCATTGGTTTATCATTGCTTAAAAAAAGAATTTTCCCTTTCTGAAAAGGGAAAATTCTTTGATTGTTAAAAATGATTAGTCTGTAATTTTAATTTTGATGTTTTTGAACCAAACGTCGTCGCCGTGATCCTGCAAGCCGATGTAGCCTTCGTGTTCCGGACCGCCAACGTTGTTGAGCAATTCAAATGCAATAGGCCATGCTTTTTGGCTGAACTTGCTTGCTTGCAGCATTTCCGTCCATTTCGGTGTCCAAAGGTGGTATTCCAATACGACTGCGCCGTTTTGTTCGTGAATAACCGTTCCTTTATAAACCGTAATTTTGGTGTTGTTCCATTCGCCGAAAGGCTTAGCATTCTGCGGATTGGCAGCAATCATGTCGTAGAGCGACGATGATTTGCGGTTGCCATCAACGCCAAGTTTCGCGTCGGGGTGGTTTTCGTTATCAAGCACCTGCGATTCGGGAGACGAAATGTAAATCGGCTGATCTTTAATCTCTTGTGCAAGATAGAAAATCCCTGAATTGGAACCTTTTGCCACTTTCCAATCAATCGAAAGTTCAAAATTTTTGAACTTTTTGGCGAAAATAATGTCGCCACCGTCAGCCACTTGCGCTTCGCCGCCGCCCGATCCGTTGAACTTAATCGCGCCTTCGTCGATAATCCAGCGACCGGGAACGGTGTCTTTCAAGTAACCGCGCCAACCGTTGAAGGTTTCGCCGTCAAACAGTGAAATATAGCCGTCGGCATCTACCGGAGCTTCCGCGAGGTTGCTTACCTGCGGGGCTTCAACCAAGGTGTAAGACAACGAGTCGTTTACCTGAACCGGAACTTCCGTTTTTTCGCCGGAAAAGGCGAATTGGAAAGCCGATTTTTTCGCACCGCCGTTACAGGCAGCCATTGTTACTAACATACAAATAGTTAATCCGTAAATAATTTTTTTCATTTTTTTTTATTTTATAATTATACGTTTTTTATTGGGGCATATCGGGCAATTTCCAGCCGCTGCGGTAGTTGTGCTTGATCAATTCCTCTGCAAATGCTTTGGCGTTGATGTCTTGCTCGTCGCGGTTGAATGTCGGGTGTCCATTGTGGATACTGAAATTATCCGATTTCGTGATTTTGAAATTCTCTGTATCGCTGATGTTGGTAAACTGCATATTCGGACCGTCCCACAACAATTCTTTGTTGAGTCCTTGCAGACGAACCGCGAGAACGCCCATCACAACCATTTCGTTGAACGGACCGGCTTCGCTGAAATCGGAAGCAAGTTTGCGACGGTTTTCGAAACTTTCCTTGCAAGCGCCCACCCAGTCCATTTCGTGGCTCGTGGTAACTTCGCGTTGCGTTTTAGGCGAATCGGGTTTGCGTCCCGAAAGCAGCCACGGGTTACTTCCGTAGCAACCGCAGATGAGCGTGTCTTTCGTTCCGTGGAAAATAACCGGACCGTCGATGTCGAGCCGTTTGTCGGCAGGGAATCCTTCTGGAAGAAGCGGTTTGATGCCGCCGTCAGTCCAATAAACTTCCACTTCGGGAAGGGCAACTTTGGCGAGGTTGTCGCGAGCCGGGAAAGTGAGGCGCACGCTCTGCGCTGTCGGTGCGCAATCGGTAAGCAGAAGGGTAGAGCTACCTTGTGCCTTGGTGGGATAACCGAGCTTTAATCCCTTGAAAATCGGGTGCATAACGTGGCAAGCCATATCGCCCAACGCGCCTGTTCCGTAACGCCACCAGCCACGCCAGTTCCACGGGTGGTAGATGTGGTTGAAGGGGATCAGTTCGGCGGGACCGGTAAACAATTCCCAATTCAGTGTTTTGGGCGTTTCATCAACTTGCGTGGGGGCGTTGAGTCCCTGAGGCCAGATGGGGCGGTTGGTAGCGCAATCGACACGGGTTACCTCGCCAATTTCGCCTGCCCAAATCCAGTCGCAAATCTGACGTACTCCGGCACCGGAAGAACCTTGGTTACCCATTTGGGTTGCCACTTTGTGTTTTGCCGCCAATTTGGTAAGCAAACGCGATTCGTAAACCGTGTGTGTCAAAGGTTTTTGAACGTACACGTGTTTGCCCATCGCCATAGCCGTGGATGCGATGATGGCGTGGGTGTGATCGGCGGTGGCGACGATAACGGCATCAATGTTCTTGCCCATTTCGTCGTACATTTTACGCCAGTCCCAATACTTTTTGGCTTTGGGAAATTCGTCGAAAACCCCTTTTGAGTAATCCCAATCCACGTCGCAGAGGGCAACGATGTTTTCGGTTGCTTTTACTGCGTTGATGTTGGAATGTCCCATACCTCCGATACCAACGGCGGCGATGTTCAACTTATCGCTCGGAGCTGTGTATCCAAAACTTTTTCCCAATACTGTTGATGGGACGACTGTTAGTCCGGCTGCCGCCGTAACACTGGTTCTCAGGAACCTTCTTCTTGACATTTCTGAAGACATAAACTTTTTGTTTTTATTAGATTAAACTTCGAATTAATATGTATTATCGTTACATTAGGAAACATATTCTGCAAATTCCGCATAAAAGTAAGAAAAAGTAGGTGTTCATCAAACGTAAATGTGTTAATTTTTACAAAATGTTGGAAAATAACGCTGTCCAAAGGCTTTTTGGCGCGTGTTCTTCCTCTTTTTTTCGATAAAAAATTAAAAACGGCTTCTCATTGCGTTTTCGACAAGAGGTAATAATCCAAAATCGTCATTGCCGCCATCGCTTCCACGATGGGGACAGCCCTCGGCAGAACGCAGGCGTCGTGGCGTCCACGCGCCTTCACGATTGCATTTTCGCCCCTGACGTTCACGGTTTGCTGTTCCATCAGAATGGTGGCTACCGGTTTGAAGGCGACACGGAAATAAATATCCTGCCCGTTGGAAATTCCAGCTTGGATTCCGCCCGAATGATTGCTGCGCGTATTGATTTTCCCTTCGTCGTTGAAAAAGGAGTCATTGACTTCCGAGCCTCGGTGGTTCACGTCGAAACCGTCGCCGTACTCAAAACCTTTCGCGGCGTTGATGGACAGCATCGCCGCGCCCAACGCGGCGTGCAATTTCCCGAAAACCGGTTCGCCAAGTCCTGCCGGAACGTCCTGCACCACGCAGGTAATGATACCGCCGATGGTGTCGCCCTTCGATTTAACCTCTTGAATCAGTTCCGTCATCTGTTCGGCTTTTTCCAAATCGGGCGTGCGCACGGGCGTCGATTCGATGAGGGATAAATCGTAGTGTTTGTAATCCTTGTCGAGCTGTATCCCGCCCACTTGCGACGTGTATGCGGCGATGGATACGCCGAGTTGTTTCAACGCCAATTTTGCGATGGCGCCGCCCACCACGCGGGCAATGGTTTCGCGGGCTGACGAGCGTCCTCCCCCCCGATGATCGCGGATTCCGTATTTCTGATGGTAGGTGTAATCGGCGTGGGACGGGCGGTAAACGTTTTTCAGGTTGTCGTAATCGTTGGAATGTTGGTTTTCGTTGCGCACCATAAACCCGATGGGCATTCCGGTGGTTTTCCCCTCGAAAATGCCCGAAAGGAAGATGACGGTATCCGATTCCTTGCGTGGCGTGGTAATGCGCGACTGCCCGGGGCGGCGGCGATCCAATTCGTTTTGAATGAAATCCATATCCAATTCAATGCCCGCGGGGCAGCCGTCGATAACCCCCCCCACGGCTTCGCCGTGCGATTCCCCGAAAGAGGTTAATCTGAAAATATGTCCGAATGTATTCATCTTGCAAAAAAACGGTTTCTCACTATTCCTCACAAAAATACAGAATTTTTATTATTTAATGGCGTTTTGGGATAAGAAACTGCGTTGAATTTCACGGATAAGCATAAAAAAATCACAAGGCTGTTTCCAAACCCGTGATTTTTTTATTTTTTAGAGAAGGTATTTCTCTCTATGAACAGCCCGGACCGCAGCCTTCGCAACCGTCTTCGTGATCGTGGTTGCAGCCGCAGCCGCATTGCGAGAATAGGGCGGCGATTTCTTCCGCCGAGGCTTCGCGAACGCCGACAACCGAGCCGGTGAAGTGCAGAAATTCCCCCGCAAGCGGGTGATTGAAGTCCATAGAAACCTTGTCGTCGGCAACTGAAACGATGGAACCCATCAGGCGGTTGCCCGACGAATCCATCATCGGAAGGGTGTTGCCTTCAAAGAGCATCGCATCGTCTATTTTTCCATCAACCTCGAAAACTTTTTTCGGCAAGGCGATGATTTTGGTGTCGTCGTAATCGCCGTAAGCCTGTTCGGGCGTGAGCACGAAACTGAACGTTTCGCCTTCGGCAAGTCCCTCGATATTGCTTTCAAAGGCTTCGAGCATAGAGTTGGTGCCGAAAATAAATTCCAAGGGCTTTTGCGCCGTGGCTTGCTCCATCAATTCGAGATCGCCTTCTTCGCCTACGCTCAAATCGTATGCCAGAGCAACGTACTTATTGGGGGAAATTTTCATTGTCATTCTTTTTTTATGGGTAAATAATTCCGTTATTTTATCGCTTTTTTTAGATTTTCGAGTGCTTTTTCGAGGACGGAACGCGGTGAACCCACGTTCAGGCGCATAAATCCTTCGCCTCCGGGTCCGAACATTGTTCCATTGTTCAACGCCAGCCCTGCCTCGTCCACAAACAATTTCACGAGTTGCGCTTGCGGCAACTTTAATTCGCGGCAATCCAACCAAACGAGGAAAGAGGCTTCCGGCAGCATCGCTTTGACGGTTGGAATGTTCTTTTTCAAGTAGTTGTCCACGAAATCAATGTTTCCTTGAATATAGTCCAGCAGTTGATCGAGCCATTCCCCACCTTCTTCGTAGGCGGCTACGGTGGCGGTGTATGCGAAAATCGTTCCTTGGTTAAGTTCCCGTGGTTCAAGGAATTTGAGGTATCGCGCCCGAATTTTTTCGTTGGACGTAACGGCAAACGAACTGACGATTCCGGCAATGTTGAAAGTCTTGCTCGGCGCCATCAGCGTAATGCTGTTGTCGGCTGCCTCTTGCGAAACAGAGGCGAAAGGAATATGCTTGTTGCCGTAGAGCGCGAGATCGGAATGAATTTCGTCGGAAACAACCAACACCTTGTTTTTGGCACAGATTTCCGACAGGCGAGCCAATTCGTCGCGTGTCCACACGCGCCCGCCGGGGTTGTGCGGATTGGAAAAAATAAACAGCTTGCAGTTGTTTTCCTTAATTGATTTTTCAAAATCCTCGAAATCAATGTTATACCGTCCGTCATCCAACACCAATTGGTTGTTTACCACCACGCGCCCCAAGGCTTCGGTAGCCAAGCGGAAGGGGTGGTAAACGGGCGGTTGTATAATGATGCCGTCCCCTTTTTCGGTAAACGCATCAATGACGAAGGTGAAACCTTTTACCACACCCGGCACGAAGGTTATCCAATCTTTTTCCACTGCCCATTGGTGGCGGTTTTTCAACCAATTGACGATAGAATCGTAATAGGCATTTCCCGGACGGGTATATCCGAAAATGCCGTGCCGAACCCTCTCTTCGAGGGCTTTGGCGATGCAGGGGGGCGATTTGAAATCCATATCGGCAACCCAAAGGGGTATCAAATCCTTATGTCCGAAAGAAGATTCCAACCCGCCGAATTTGACAGTGTTGGTGGTGCTTCTGTCAATTATTTCATCGAAATTGTATTTCATAACGCAATTTTTTCCTCTATTTCTTATTCAGTAATAAACGCTTTTCAGCCAACTATGTTCTTTTATTTTTTTCCCACCAAAATTCAGCAATTCCGTGGCAAAGCCCAGCATCAATTGATGGGATATGATTTTTGTCGTCAGGTTGTTGATTTCCGTGCGGTAATAATTGCCGAGATACCCGGCGCGAATCGTGAAATTGCCGACAGGGTAATCAACTGTAAAATAATTTCTTAATCCGATTTGGTTGTGAAACGAACCCAAAACCACTGTACCGTCGTCGTTGCCCAACGAAAAAATTTCGTAATACGACTGCCCATAATCCGGCGAAAAATACAGCCCCAAAAAAGGCGTTCCCATCTGCCAGCGGAACGTGAAATTTTTACAATTATAGATCGCCAAGGCGGAAAGGTTCAGGTTGGTGGACAGTTTGAGCGAGCCGGGGTTGTTGCTGTTGCGCAGGTTGTAGATGCCCCCGATTCCGACATCCCAACCCGTTCCCCCGAAAACGCGCAGTTTCGGTGTTCGGGCGATGGGGTAGAGTCCGGTTAGCCCGTAAGAGATGATCCCCAGATATTCCGACGACGTTTCCGCCGGATTGCGCGTAGAGGCTATCTCTACTTGAAAACGGTGTTGCAACAAGAGTTTTTCGTTGAAGAAACGGCTTCCGTTCAACTGATCATAGAGCAATGACAGGGCAAGCCCATCGTATTCCAAGGGCGAAAGGTAGCTGTCCGCCAGCGCAGATCTGCCCATTCCCAGCAAAACCGCACGGTTTACGGGCTTCGCGCACAACGAATCGCTTTCCTGCTGCGGAAAAACGACAGTCGAAAAAACAAGCCAGACAAAAAACGCCACACACCATTTCTTCTGCATAAGTATATGATTATAAGGGAAATTCATTTCGTCATTCCTCAAACAACTTCATCTGCCCCGTGATTTCATCGAGCAAATCGGATTCCGATTTGGGGACTTCGTCGTCGTCAATCTCAATCTTCATCGTTTGCTCGGCTTCCTGCTCAGGTTCGGGGAAACGTGTCGGTTCCAGCTCGTCCACTTTTTTGATTTCGTAGTTGGCGATGCGTTTTCCTTTTGCCTTGAAGCTCTTCAAGCCGATAAATTCTTCGGCGTCCAGCACCAAGGCTTCGCGGAAATCGTCGTGTCCGCCGAAGGTGGCTTTGATGCGCGGAAAAACCGTGTCAGTCAGCAGATGCAACACCGACTCCGGATTGTCGCCAAGGAAATTCTGCATTTTTTCGGTGGCGTCAAAGGTAAAGCGTTTCAGATAGGCGTATCCTTGATCGGCGTCGAAAAGGGCTGCCGTCCACACCTTGTGCTCGTCGTATTTCTCGATGCGCAGGATATTGGGGGCGAAATGGTTCGTCAAGTCGAAATTCGTGGCGTAGAAATCGCCATTTTTCAATATGACAAGAATCTTGTCCTCGCCGAGAAATTCGCCGATGTAAACCCCGCGTCCATCATAATTGAGGCGCAGCACGTCGTTGTCGAACCACACCTCGCGCCCGCCGAGCGTGGAAACGCCTTTCTGTTTGAGCATTATCTTATGCACCTCGGCTTTCGTGAACAAGTTGCCCATCGCCTGACGCCCTTTGATTTCTATCTCGCTGAAATCTTTTTCAAATTGCAGGATGCGTTGGCGCGGCTTCGGTTTCAGGATAACCTTTACCGTTTCGGCTTCGCCGTTGGGGTTCGCGCTGAAATAGGCGATGCGCGAACCGGGCGTGCCTTGGGTTACGTCGTATTCTTTGTCGCGAGTTATGCCCGTTACCGAGAAGCGTTTGATGTAGTGGGGTGAGATTTTTCCGTTGCGGTAAATCACGTTGTAGATGGTGCGTTTGTCGTTCTTCTTGAATACGCTGACGTACAAGATGTTTTTACCGACAAACATTTTGTCGCTCACTTTCACTACTTTATATTTGCCGTCCTTGAAGAAGATGATGATGTCGTCGAGATCGGAACAGTTGGTTACGAACTCGTCTTTCTTCAATCCCGTACCGATGAAGCCTTCCTCGCGGTTGATATAGAGTTTTTCATTGGCTTCCACCACTTTGGCGGCTTCAATGTTCTCGAAACTGCGAACGGTGGTTTTGCGGGGAAAGACTTTTCCGTATTTGTCCTTCAACATAATGAACCACGATATAGTGTAGTCCGTCAGGTTGTTGAGGTTGTGCTCAATCTCTTCGATGTCTTCCTTGTACTTCGCGATGAGTTCGTCTGCCTTGTCGGAATTGAATTTAAGGATACGCGCCATACGTATTTCCATCAGGCGCAGAATGTCGTCGCGTGTGATTTTGCGAATGAAGGTGGCTTTGAAAGGCTCTAACCGCTTGTCGATGTGCGCTATGGCGACATCCATATTTTTTGCCGACTCAAATTCCTTGTCTTTGTAGATGCGTTCCTCGATGAATATCTTTTCGAGCGAGGCATACAACTGCGATTCCTGCTTTTCCCCCTTTTCGATTTCCAATTCGAGGCGCAACAGTCCGCGAGTGCCGTCCACCGACGAGCGCAACATTTCGCCCACGGTAATGAAGCGCGGTTTGTTGTCCTCGATGACGCAACAGTTGGGCGAGATGCTTATTTCGCAATCGGTAAAGGCATAAAGCGCGTCGATGGTTTTGTCGGACGACACGCCGGGCGCGAGCTGAATCTGTATCTCGACGTTTTCGGCAGTGATGTCGTCCACTTTTTTTATCCTGATTTTCCCTCTCTCGTTCGCCTTCAAGATAGATTCAACCACCGATGTGGTGGTGCGTCCGTAAGGCACGTCCTTGATGATGAGCGTTTTGTTGTCCAACTTGTTGATTGTAGCGCGTACCTTTACCGAGCCGCCGCGCTCGCCGTCGTTGTAGCGCTCCACGTCGATGTACCCGCCCGTTTGGAAATCGGGGTA
>JAISYO010000064.1 GCA_031269865.1 Dysgonamonadaceae bacterium
TTGCTTGGCTTGCGGGTGCGGTGTCGGCTTTTCGAAAACGCAGGCGTTGAGGAAACCGCTTTCGTCGGCAAGGGCGGCGAGCAGGTAAAAGCATCGCTTGGTAAGCAGGTGGTTCTTAAAGGAATATGCGTTAGCCAAGGCTTCGAGGTAGAGATCGCCGATCCAAAGTCGCTGATCGCGCTTGGGTCCGTCCTCATAAACCGACTGCATACATTCTTTCAGCGTGGCTAAGCCCACCCTGTCTATTTCGCGAAAGAGGGTGGGGGTTGCCGGCGCGAGCGGTTCGGCAACGGTGGCAACGGAAGTGAGGGCGTCGCAATGAATCGCCGAAATTGCAAAGGGATAGCTCGGTGCGCCCACGAGTTCGATTTTCACGTAACGGAAGGACAGACGGCGCGGAATCGTAATCGTGTCAGGCACAAGCATTACGGTAACGGTTTCGTCTTGCAGCCAAGCGCGGCTCAGCCCACCCGGATAGGGATCGAAGGGTGTGGCGATTTCCGCCGGGACTTCGCCGAAAGTGAACTTGATTCTTGCGGGTGCATCGGGCGTTTTGTCTATTGGCGTTACCGCAAAACGGACGTAGCCCGTCAGGTGTTCGCCGAAATCGAGCACGATACCCGACTGATCGCGCAACGATTTTTTATAAAACTCGTCAATATCAAAGCTTTTCTCTGTTTTCCAACCTTGGTAAGCCGTCGTGTCTTCCACTATTTTTACGATGCCGACAGGCTTTTTGTCCGTTGCGATCAACGGCGGTTTGGCGGCTTCTGATTTTTGCAGCCATTCGGCGCGTTGCGCGGCGGTATAATAATCGGTTGTTTGCGCCGTGGCAACAAAGGAAAATGCAATAACAGAGCAGAGAAGTGTAATTTTATTCATATTCTTTTAGTGTTAATTGTCCAATTTTGAAGCGTTTATGTCCATCGTTCCCATTGTATGGCAGTTCGTAGAGTGGTGTGCCGTCGCGCTTGCCGATGGATACATACAAGTCGAATGTTCCGGGTTTGCAGGTGCGGTGGAAGGCGTTACGGACACCATCGTTGCTGTATGAAGGGGCTATCACGAAAGTAGATCGCAGGGGTTTGCTGTCGGTATTGTCTGCCGCCTCAACCGATAATGAGTTCAAATTGAATGTATTATCGACCAATGTGGAAACGATTCCACCTTTGTCGTCTTTCAGCGTAAAACAAGGGTATCCGCCTTTGTAGCAAGGGGCTACGCCGGCATTTCGCCATCGGCTTTCAATCGTAAATGGCTGTCCTTTGGTTACTTCCGTGGGATATACGATTTCCGGGCATTGCAGACGGTAGCCGATGCGACGGTTGATGCGCTCTATGACATCGCGGTTGGCTGCCAATTCTTCATCGGGAAACCAATGAATAGAGAGCCACGTAGCGTGATAATCTTCTACGGCTTTCATCAACAAGTCTTTATCCCATGCGCCACGTTCCACCGACGCGCCGTAATGTTCGTGTTCCACCACAATTGGTAAAGTGCGCCAAAACAGTTGCGCCATCTCGCTATGGTACCAATGGCGCGGTTTGGGCTGCACAAGGATACTGTCGTCGTGGATAGTAACGCCTTTCGACAGGGCGTAATCGGTTATCGGGAAATGGACTCCGGGCGTGTCGTGTCCGGCGAAATCGTCCGATATGCAAAGTTGCGTATGCTTGAAATGCTTGCAATACAAGTCTATGATGCGTTTTTGCGTTTCGATGTCCCACGATTTGCCGTGCTTGGGCGTTGATAAAACAGTGTGTCCCTCGCCCCACATTCCGTAATGTCCCACAAAAACATAAGCCACGTTGGGATTGCCGTCGTAGCGTTCCGCCATGATGCGGACAAAATTTTCGGTTTTTTCGAGAAAAATGGGATCGTCGTAGTCCGGTTCGAGATAATTATCTGCTTTATAGTATTTTGCGCCAGCTTTATAAACCCATTCCGGCGTGCCTGAGTGCATCCAGTTTTCGGTTGCGGTAATGCAAAACGCCGCTTGTCCACCGTGTTCAACCCAGCGTTGCATGGGCGTATCAAGGATTTCCCACATAAACCGTCCCTCTTCCGGTTCGACAAAAGCCCACGGAATACGCAAAAAAACGGTGTTCATGCCGGGGAAATACCTCACGGCATCGGAAGCTTCGAGCCGAGAGCCATAGTTCTGAAACAGATTGGAATAGAAGTAAGTAACCCAACCCATATTGGGATTGAGAAGCGCCCCGCCGTGATCGGACAACTTTACTTTTGCCTTCCCGTCCGATTCGTCAATGGTAATTGTATGGTTATCGAGTGTTTTCGATGGCAATTCCGACGAAAACAACGTAGTGTGTCCTCCGATGGTTAGTCCTGCCGCCGTAATCCCCATCTGCTTGAAAAATGTTCTTCGTGTAGGATTCATGCAATTTATTCATTTACAATCCACTTATTGTCGTTTCGAGCCATGCGGTATGGTTTTTGAAGAACTGTATGTCGCAATCGACTTCGTTGTCAAAGGATCCCATCGGGACACCGCCCACAGAAACTTTCTTGTCCATGATCTTCCAACGCCCGAAATTCAGCTTCTGCGATTCGGATAATTCTTTGCGCAAATCCTCGTAGTAAGTCAAAATATCCTGACATACGGGTTTGTATTCATTCCAAACTGATTTAACAACATTCTTAAAATCAGCATCTTGCAGCAGGCGGCTGTAATAATCGGAATAGTTAGAGTTGTCGGGGCGGTTATACACCAAGAAAGGGTTGGGATATGGGCGTGAGCCATCGTACCAACCGATGCCGAGGGACCATTCGAAATCCCATACCGGTCCCATAAAGAGTTTCGAGCTACTCTGATCGTCTTTGGTAAAGAAAACGTTGGTGTCCTGATTGAATAGAATCTGATGGAACACAAACCACCGCGCAAAGCTGTATGAATCAATGTATTGTTTGTATCCTGTCAATGGATCGTTGAAGGTTGGGGACTTCAACATTTCTTCAAAATCACTCATATAGTTTCTGATGTAGTCAATTTCGGCTTGCGTAATGTCGTCCGTGTCAGGATTTTTGAAGGAATAGCCTTTTTTGAAACCACGTGAACTACTTGTTTCAAAATACTTTGGCTCTTGTTTGTAATAGTTGTCGAGTTCGATGATGTAGCCCCGTTTGGGAACATCGACACGATGGGAACCTTGCTTGATATGCTCGGTAAAGGTGTAATTACCAATGTATTCGCCGTTCAACACGACTTCCACCAATCGGTATTTCTGTTTCCAAGAAAATTTCATCAGTTCGCTGAGTTTGAATGCTATGGCGGTGCGCATCAGCGTTTTATCGCAGTAGTTTGCCAACAAAACCCAATCTTTGTCGGAACCAAAACCAAACAAGTCGGCTTTTTCGTCCAATTTCAGGCGGTAGGGTTTCTTTTCGTATGACCAAGTGGCATTGCCTCGTCCGCGTATCCGCAAAGTGTTTTCAAACAATACGTTATCCTTGTCCTTTATCTTCATTGAGGCATTCACGTAATCTTCTTTGGACGTGATGAGTTGGTGGTTTTCCGTTTCGATATAGAATACAGGCAACTTTGTGTCCAACAGCTCGTTATCAACCGTGATATTGAAAGATACCTTTCCGTTGCGGGTGGTAATACTTACCGGATAAGTCCCTGCCTTCCAGTCCTCAACCTTGTACACGACGTCGTAATTTTCGACGGCGGTTTGAGAGTTGTCGGTATAGACATAATTCACTTTCAAGCCCGTCAGATCAATTTTTTCGCCGATGCGAAAAACGGTTTTGTCGGGTGGGGTAACGCTGATTTTTGAGAATACCTTTTTAGGTTCTTCTTTCGGCGTTTCGATTTCCGGTTCCATATCCTTGCCACAGCCGGAAAAAAGGTACAAACTAACTAATAAGAACGGTAAAAACTTTTTCATTTTTTTTTTATTTTATGGATTCAGGATTAGACGTTATTTTATTTATTATTTTTTGAGAAAAAAAAACTGCTTGAACCCTTTATCAATTTTTTGCTTCTCTCTAAGTTTTCCATTTCCCAAACGCAAATTTAATACTTTTTTTTTATACGAATCCCATTTTGCCTCATCTTATTCTTATTTTTGATTTAAAGCAGTTTATTTGCTCAGGTGTCGGTTCACGAAAAACATACTCTTCCTTTAATCCGAGTTTCTGCAATTTGGCTACACCAAAACGATGAATGGGGATGATTTCCAATTCCGGCTTACAGTTCAAAGACGACATTATTTCAGATAACGTTTTGATATAAATTACGTTATCATGTAATTTGGGGATATATAGGATGCGCAAGACGATGTTCGCGCCGTTGTCGGCTGCATAGCGCAGGTTGTTCAGAATTGGCAAGAAAGAAACACCGGTGTATTTGCGATGAAGTTCTGATTTCGTCATCTTTATATCCCAAAGAAACAAATCGATAAATGGCAGCATTGCTTGCAAGTCTTCGCGTTTGCCGTAGCCGGAAGTCTCGACAGCGGTGTGGATATTGTAGCTGCGGGCGGATTGAAGCAGGGCAAGCGAAAACGCAGGCTGCATCAGCGGTTCGCCGCCTGAAAGCGTCATGCCCCCGCCCGAATGGCGAAAGTATTGAACGTCAGCCAACACTTCTTTCATGACTGTATCAACGTCCGTCTGGTTGCCGATTTTCTCAATTGCACCGCTCATGCAGACATCGGCACAAAGCAGACACCCTCGACAGTATTGTTTTCTTAACGTTGAGTCGGACAGTATCTCATGTGGGCGGTGTTGCGGACATACTTCCGTACATTTTCCGCAAGCGATACATTTCATCGGGTGGAAAAACAGTTCCAATTCCGGCAATTGCGATTCCGGATTATGACACCAACGGCAACGCAACCGACAACCTTTGAGAAACACGACGGTTCGGACACCCGGACCATCGTGCGTGCAAAAATGCTGAATGTCGAATATCGTTCCCCTTACCGCCATTATACCATTTGCTGCGTGCGCAGGATAAGCATGTCTTGCCAATCTTTGCATAAGGTAGTGAAACGCGCCGACCAGCCGGAAATACGGACGGGCAAGTTGGGGTAGCGATCGGGGTGCATCTGGGCATCAACCAATGTTGCG
>JAISYO010000172.1 GCA_031269865.1 Dysgonamonadaceae bacterium
GCTTATCTGCAAGAATATGTTGCCCGTTACGACGAGTTGTTAGCTCTCTTCAACCAAATTCCCAGCATACTGACGGCCAATTACAAGCAACTCGAAGCGACCGGCGCACTCGCACGCGAACAAGCCCGGTGGCCGCAAATATTGAACGAATACAGTCCCGAAGATAAACAGACACAGCCAAGCGATTATAAGGCGCATGTCCGCCATTTGAGCGATTGGATCATGTCGCGCACAGCATGGTGTTATATGGAATTGGGTGGAGACGATCGAGGGAAAGCCGCCCGCATGAAACAGACCAAGCCTGTCATTCGTGTCATGGACCCTGACGCTTTGGCAAACGCCAATCCGTTCTATGTGAAAGTCATGGATGGTTTTTCCTACATTTGGAACGATTCGCCCACGGCAAACACCACCGGTCAAAAAAGAATTACCGCCACCGGAAAATATTGGGTCAAACTCAAAGACAGCGCCGGAAACATCAGTCTTGCATCCGATACGCTTTATGTGGGCATGGAACCGCCCATAGAAACAGCACTGAACCCATTGAGTACAAACGACTTCTTTTTCTGCAACAATCCGGTCGATGGAACACTCCACATTTGCTATTCCGTCGATCGTGTTTCGCCTGTAAAAATACAAATATTCAATCTGAACGGACTGAAACAGATGGAAGTATCCACACAAGCGCAAGCAGGCTATAACCGACAGGAAATTTCCCTGAACGGGCTAATTAACGGCGCTTATCTCTTACGTGTATTTACGGAAAAAAAACTTATGGTAAAAAAGTTAATCATAGATAAGTTGTGATCCGGATTTTTTTCATATCTTTGCCGATTGGATAAAAAGGCATACCAAGAATGAAGAAGTTGTTACCATTAATACTGTTACTGGTTTTTGACAGTGGTTACGCTCAAAGGACCGGTCAAGGTTTGTATTTTTATGCCCACAAACAGAATATTGACGAACGCACATCCCTTTTATTGAATAACGCCGAGCCGTATCGCTTGCAAAACGATTTGACCCTCGATTTCGACGTCTTTTTGAGAAACGAAGCCATCAAATTCGGTTATATTTTCAGGATTATCTCCAATAGTGAGCAAAATTTCGATTTTATCATCGACAACAGCCTCAACGCCTTTTTCGTCATTGCCAATCAGGACAACCGAATGACCAACAATCTGCGTGTCGAACAATGGAACCATATAACCCTCACTTTCCGAAAAAAGCAAAATACCATTTCCCTGCGGTTTAACGGTGAAATTATCGACTGTCCCTACGACTTGAAAGACATTCGCTCCCTGCGCATCTGTTTCGGACAATGTAATTACAAGAATTTTCAAACCAACGACGTGGCGCCTGTCATTCTGAAAGACATTAAAATACTTGTCAAAGACAATGAACTCCATCATTGGGAACTCTCCAAACACGGCAAGAACATTGTCTATGACCTGTTGAAAAACAAACCCGCCATCGCCCGCCATCCTTACTGGACGCTCGACGACCATGTGTATTGGAAAAAAATAGCCGAATTTCAGTCCGTTATTTTTCCTCAATTCACGTTCGACTCCATCAGTAATAACCTCTATATCCTCAATCCCAACGAACTTATCCGCTACTCGATTGCCAATGGAACGGAAGAACATATCGAGAGCAAACCCGAAGTCAGGGGCAAATTCTATAACGAATTACTGTTCGATCCCATCTTTTCCCGTCTGATGTTTTACCGGATGGAAACCGGCTCCACTTACTTTTTCAATCCCGCCAACCACACTTGGGAAGGATATGAAGATAGCGATAAAGAACCCGCTCATGCCCATCACAACCGCTATATCTCCGTCAAAGATTCCTCGCTCTATCTCTTTGGCGGATACGGATTTTACAAATATCACAGCGACTTTTTCAAAACCAACCTCGTATCGCGCCAAAACAGCATTTTCGATTTTTCACATACCATAACGCCTCGCTACTTATCCGCTATGGGCGGAAGTGCCAAGGAGAATAAACTCTACATACTGGGTGGACGTGGAGCCGAAATGGGACGACAGGAATTGTCTCCCAAAAACTTTACTAATCTGTTTGAAGTCAATCTCAAAACTTTCAAGGTAAAACACCTCTTCGACATCGAAACGAATGAAACCGGCGAAAACGTCTATGCTAATAGCTTGGTCGTAGATCCGGACGGCAAAAACCTCTACGCTCTTGCCTACCCCTATACCGAATTGACATCCACCATTACACTAAAAAAAATCAATCTCGAAACCCAACAAACCGAAATATTGGCAAACCCCTTGTATTTCCATTTTCAGGATATTACCTCTTTCTGCGACTTGTATTATTCCCCAAAACTATCGAAACTGATAGCGGTTATTGCCTGGTCGGACAATAGGCAAACCTCTAAAATTCAAATCTATACGCTTGATTATCTTCCGTTGAAAGAAAACGACGTCCTGCAAACCGTTTCTCATCAATCGCACCTGAAATTTATTTTTATTGCCGCTTTCCTGCTTGTCGCCTTTCTGATATTGGATTTATTTTTATACAGGAAAAAACGCAGAGTAAAATCCAATGCGGAAGAGAAGAAGCCGAAAAATGAAGAGAATACAATCGTAAAAGCCGAATCCGCTGAAAGAAAAAAAGACGATCGTTTGTTTTACAATGCCCGAAAAAATTCCATTCTTTTCCTCGGCGGCTTCGAGGTCTTTGACAAAAACGGCGACAATATTACCGGTGAGTTTACCCCTACATTGAAATATATGCTGGTGCTTATCATCCTTTATACATTGAAAAACAAAAAGGGAATTTCGTCCGGTAAACTGCAAGAACTGCTTTGGTTCGACAAAAACGAACAGGCCGCCCGTAACAATCGCAACGTCAATCTGAGGCGCTTGCGGGTTTTGCTTCAAAACTTGGGCAGCATTGATATTTCCGACAACAATGCGTATTGGGTTATCCGCTTGCCCGATAATGTTTTATCGGATTACAAAGAGGTATTGACGCTTATCGCCCAAATGAAAAACGATGATGAAGTGCGGCGCGAAGACTTGTTGCGAATGTTGGAATTGCTGTCTTATGGCGAAATGCTGCCCAATATACAATTTGAATGGGTGGACGATTTCAAAACCCACTTTTCCAACACCGTCATTGACACCCTGACTACTATACTCAACAACGACAAGAATACATTATGCGAAAGCCCCGATATTCAACTCAAAATAGCCGATGCGCTTTTGAAAATCGATTCTATTAACGAAGAAGCCATCGGCATCAAGTGTAAATTGCTGGTAAAAATGGGAAAAAAAGGCCTCGCAAAAATTACTTTCGACACTTTCAACAAAGAATACAAGATTCTAATGGGCGAGCCTTATTCCGGTTCTATCAAAAATTTCTTGGATTGATATTGATTCACATTTTAATGCAATTCCTCAATCAATCCTTCGCAAGCATCTTCCAGCAAATCCAAAACAAGTTCGAAGCCCGAACTTTTGCTGTAATATGGGTCGGGGACATG
>JAISYO010000181.1 GCA_031269865.1 Dysgonamonadaceae bacterium
CAAAACACACAACGGCTTGGCAGGATTTGCAACGCGCCGTCCGTATTGTCCGCAACAAAGCCGAGGCAAAAGGGCTTGATCCCAACCGAATCGGCATCATGGGTTCGTCGGCGGGCGGACACCTTACGCTTATGGGCGCAACAAGCTCGGTAAGACATTCTTATCTACCGATTAACGATATAGACAAGATACCCTGCAACGTGCAGTGGGCAGTGGCGATATATCCGGCATACGCGCTTACGGACGGTGCAGAAAATCAAAATGCCAAAGGCGGTAACGAGGATGATTCGCGGCTCGTCCCTGAATTTTCGTTCGACGCCGCAACCTGCCCCATTTTGTTTATTCACGGCGATGCCGACGGTTGGGCGGCGATGAATTCCATCAAATGTTGGGAACAACTGCGCCGGATGGGGATACAATCCGATCTTCACACTCTTGCTAAACGCGATCACTGTTTCCAGCGAACGGCTGCGCCGGGTACGGGCAGCTACACGTGGATGGGGCGCATTTGGGAGTTTATGAACCACAAGGGGTTTAATAAATAATCGGTGCGGTAGTCTATATTTCCGAAGACGTTGTAATCGAGGGTTTTCAATTGTTATCAATATTTATAATCAACGAGTATGAGACTAATTGTTTTTACTTTCTTATCCGTATTGATCAGTTACGGATGCGCAAACAGAAAAGCGGAAAACGTGGACATCTGCATCTATGGCGGTAACGCTTCGGGCGTTATAGCGGCTTTTGCAGCGAAACAAGCAGGCAAAAGTGTCCTGCTCGTAGAGCCCGGACAGAGGCTCGGCGGTATGTCATCGGGCGGTTTGGGACAGACAGACATCGGCAACAAGCAGGCTATTACCGGCTTGGCTCGCGATTTCTACCGTCGTGTAGGCAAACATTACGGCGTGGAAGAACAATGGACTTTCGAGCCCAAGGTTGCCGAAGAAATTTTCAAAGATTATATCAACCGTGCATCCATTGACGTGCTATATAACCACCGACTTCATGCAGTCAAGACTTCATCGAAGAAAATAACAGAGATAACTGTTGAACATTCGAACAACCCATCGGCTAAATTACGCAGAATAAAAGCGAAGGTGTTTATTGATTGCAGTTACGAAGGCGATCTTATGGCAAAGGCTGGCGTGTCATACACCATCGGGCGTGAAGCTAATAGCGTTTATAATGAAACACTTAACGGAGTACAGATGGCGAATGCCCAGTACCATCAGTTTCCCGACGGCATAGATCCTTACATCGTTCCGGGCAAGCCAGAAAGCGGTTTGCTATGGGGTATCTCACCCGAAACGCTGCAACCTGACGGAACGGGCGATAACAAGGTGCAAGCCTATAACTTTCGTATCTGCCTGACGTCGGATTCGGCGAATATGATTCCAATAGAACGCCCCGATGGCTATGATTCAACACGTTACGAATTATTGGCACGTCTCATCGCCGCCGAGCATGAGAAAACCGATCGCTGGGGGTATTTCATTTGGAGTGATATGCCAAATAATAAAACCGACATCAACAACCGCGAAGGTTTTTCTACGGATATGATAGGCATGAATTATGATTACCCCGAAGCAAGTTATGCAGAACGTGAAAAGATAGTTCGCGAGCATGAAATTTATACCAAAGGACTACTGTATTTTCTCGGACATGACACTCGTGTTACCGAATCCATACGAAAAGACATCCTGCGCTGGGGCTATCCCAAAGACGAATACCCTGAAACCAACCACTGGACACCCCAACTCTATATCCGCGAAGCCCGCCGCATGATAGGCGAGTATGTCATGACACAAGCCAACTGTCAGGGTAAAACGACAGTCGATGACGGTGTCGGGCTGGCTGCTTACACAATGGATTCCCATCATATTCAGCGTCTTGTGATCAATGGTATGGTTAAAAACGAAGGCGATGTGCAAGTTGGTGGTTTTCCGCCTTATCCGGTGTCGTATCGCTCATTGACGCCCAAGCGTGAAGAATGTCGCAACCTTCTCGTGCCGGTATGTCTCTCGGCAAGCCATATTGCCTACGGTTCAATTCGCATGGAACCGGTCTTTATGGTTCTCGGCGAATCGGCAGCAATGGCGGCTTCAATGTCCATTGATACGAAAAAAGACATACAGGATATTGATGTTAAGATACTTATTGAGAATTTGAAGATGTCTGTACCGCAGATTAAGGGCGCATCTGGAAATTTATGAACCATAAAGAGTTTAACAAGTAATGAGACAATTTATTTTTACATTCTTCTTATTATTATTGTTCTTTTGCGAATGCGCAGACAGAAAAGGGGAAAATCCGGGAAGCAATTCTCAAATCCCTGTCATCGCATACGAAGGCGTACCCACGCAACGCTGGACTTTTCCCGATTACAGCCTGCAACAGAGTTACAAAGACCTTGCCGACGCAGGTTTCACAGCAAATATCGCACTCGACATATCTTTTCACAGGGGCAATCCGTCGCCTGAACAGTATTTCAAAACCTTGGACGTAGCGCAGTCAAACGGTATCAAACTGTTTGTCAGCAGCGAGGCTATCCTTAACTTTTCGCCCGAAGACAGACAACGGCTTATCAGTCATCCGGCGCTTGCCGCTTACCGCATATACGACGAGCCGTGGGTGGAAAAATACGATTCGATAGGCGAGATAGTAAGACGTGTGCAGGCAATCGACACAATGCACCCGTGCTACGTTAATCAGTTCGGGATGTGGGAAGCGGCATACCCCGGCCATTTGCGGCAATTTATTGAGAAAGTGCCTGTGCCTCAACTGTCCTACGACGTTTATCCCGTCGTTTTGAAAAAGGATGGCAGCCGCGGCGTGCAGGCAGGTTTTTATCACTCTCTCGAACTGTTTTCACGCGAGGCAAAACGCATCGGCAAACCGTTCTGGGCTTTTGCACTATGTTTTACCCATTTCGATTACCCAGTCCCCACTCTCGCAGACCTCAGGTTACAGGTGTATTCCAATCTCGCTTACGGTGCGCAAGCCATCACTTATTATTCCTACTGGTCTCTTCCCTTGGAATTTGACTGGACCAAAGAAGAAAATTACGGACCAATCGGGCGCGACGGTAAGAAAACCGACATCTATTACACCGTGCAGGCGATGAATCGGGAAATTAAGGCATTGTCGCGAGTGTTTTTGAACGCAAATATGATTTGGACGGCATATAGCGGCAATGTTCCGGACGGCTGCAAGGCGCTAAAAGACGTAACCTTGCCCGCCGCAATCAAATCCGTAGAGATAGCCGATAATCACGATGCACTGATTTCCTATATGGAAAAGGACGACGGCCGCTTTTTGATTATTGTAAATCAAAATCTTAATAAACCTTCAATGCAGGCTGCATTAACCGGCAATGCAAAAATTTACCGTATATTTAAGGACGCTTCCGAACTGCTCGACGACGGAAAGATGCAAACCGTCGAAGCAGGCGACGCATTGATTTATTATTGGAATTTGTAATTTCGCATAAAAATACGACAATGAAAAACATCTTTTTACTCTTATCCTTATCGTTGGCAATCAGCCTTTCGGCGCAGCAGATTAAAGACACGCAAACGCCTCTGCCGCCGGGTGCGGTTCGTTTTTCCGGCTACCTTGATGGCTACATTCAAAACTCTATCGAGCATTGGAACAAAGGCGTTGTGCCTTACAAGGCATTGGTTGATTTCTTTCGTAACGGCAGACCCTTCCTCGCCACGGGCGAGATGTGGGGCAAAGCTGTCCGTTCGGGCTGTATGTTTTATCGCTACACGCATGATCCCGAATTGAAACAAATCCTCGATGAAACGGTGCTGGATATGCTTTCTACTCAACGTCCCGACGGTAGCATCAGTTGTTCGCCACCCGAACAGCAACCCGACGGTCCGCAAGGCGACATTTGGGAACGCAAATACGTGATGCTCGGCATGGAAACGTATTACGAATGGGTTGAACCGAATCCGAAAGTGCTTGAAAGCCTTAAAAAACAAGCGGATAATATCATCTCGTTGGTTGGGCACGCCCCCAAAAAGGAAATTACGGACTTGGGTTGGAGTGCGGCGAATGTGGGCGACGATGAAGTATCAAACATTGAATCGAGCGCGATCCTCGAACCCTTTATGCGGCTGTACAAATGGACAGGCGAGCAGCGCTATTTCGACTTTGCAACCTATATCATCCAATCGGGCGGAACCAAACATTATAACCTCTTTGATCAGGCATTCAATAATGTTGCGCCGGAACAAATGGGCGGACATTATCCCAAGTCGTATGAAATGCTTTCGATTTTTGAGGGATTAGCTGAGTATTACCGCGTTACAGGCGATAAGCGATGGATGCAGTGCCTTCTCAATATGTATAACAATGTTCGCGAGAAAGAAATCACAATCGTCGGAAACGGCGGCGCCAACCATCCCTATCATCCCAATATGGGTTGCGAGGCATGGGATAATTTGGCAGTAGAACAGACGAATCCCGACATTGACCGGATGATGGAAACCTGCGTGGGCGTTACATGGCTCAAATTTTGCAGCCAGATGCTGCGGCTGACAGGTGACCCTTCAACCATTGATGAAATCGAAAAATACATCTATAATGGGCTGACAGGCGCAATGAAGCCCGGTGGCGATGGTTTCAGTTATGGCAATATGCTTAACGGACAGAAAGTTGATCCTAACGGTTGGGGTTGGCATCTGAACGGCTTGCACGTAACCTGCTGCAACCTAAACGGACCGATGGGACTGGCATACATCCCTTTTGTGGCGGCGATGCAATCCCCTGATGGTCTGGCTATCAATCTCTTTCAGTCGGGTACTATCGCCGCGAGAACACCCGGACATCAGCCGATTACGATTGACATCTCAGGCGATTATCCAGTATCGGACGATGTCTGTCTGAAACTATCGCTTGCCAAATCCGAAACTTTCGTTTTGAGGGTGCGTATTCCTGTTTGGAGTGAGCAGACGGTAGTTACTGTTGAAGGCAAATCCGTTTCCGTTAAGCCGGGTTCATACGCGGAAATCAAACGTAAATGGAAAGACGGCGAAAGCGTAAAACTGCAATTTGATATGCGTTGCCGTATAATTGACGGTCCTCGTGGCATCAATCCCAAGGGTAACAACAAAATTGCACTCAGAAGGGGACCAGTCGTGCTTTCGAGAGATGAAAATCTTGATCCATACTATGATAATCCGGTAAGTATCAGTCATAAAAACGGCATTGTAAGTCTCGAACCCATAGCCGGGTACCGTATGCGCTTCTGCGTACCTCAAACTGACGGCTCGTTTTTTACCGTTACCGATTACGCATCCGTAAATAACTGGGACGGTTCACATATCTGCACATGGCTGCCGAAATCGAATACATTGACGGAAAAATAATATGCGACTGCAACAAACAGTTATACAAAAAGTTACAACCAATTAAAAATATATAGTTATGATTATTTTTAAAAAATTTTACCCTCCCAATTTGTTACTTGCATTAACTTGCTTTATTGTAACGGGTTGCTCTTTTGATGCCAAAGAATTGTACCTTAGCGACAGCTATGTGGAGGCTTTTTCATCGGGTTGGGGCAAGGCAAAAGCCGATTCTTCCGTTACCGGAACTCCGCTTATGATTGACAGTGTCCTGTATTTGAAAGGCATTGGCACACACGCTATTAGTGAAGCATCCTTTATTCTTGACGGACAAAAAGGACGTTTCAAGGCTTTTGTCGGCGTTGATGACAATGCCCAATCCGACTCCGCCTCGTCCATCATATTCTATGTTTTAACGAATAAAGGTGTAGCATTCAACAGCGACGTGATGAAGAAAGGCGATAAGCCGAAACCCATTGATATTGAATTGAAAGGCGTAACGGAACTTTTTCTACTTGTAGAATCAACATCTGACGGAATCGGTTACGATCACGCGGACTGGGCGGACGCTAAATTTATCGTGAGGAAAGCACCTGAAATTAAACTTGCCGAAGTCGAAGAACCGTATATCCTCACGCCTCCACCCGCCGCGAAGCCCCGCATCAACGGCGCAAAAATTGTCGGTGCCTCTGCCGGTAAGCCGTTTATGTTCAATATCGCAACCACCGGCGAGTGTCCGCTGACTTTTACCGCCGAAAATCTGCCCGAAGGATTGATGCTTGACGTTGCGAAAGGGCTGATAACGGGTGTCGCCTCTCGTAAAGGAAACTATCTCGTGCCTGTTACGGCGAAAAATAGTCGTGGCGAGTGTCGCGACACCATTGAAATAGTAATCGGCGGCGGACTTGCGCTCACTCCGCACATGGGTTGGAACAGTTGGTACTGCCACCAAACGCGCGTTACGCAGGACATCATGCAACGTAGTGCCAAAGCTATGTACGACAAAGGTTTAATCAATTTCGGATATACCTACGTCAATATCGACGACGGTTGGGAAGTGAAGGCGAACAGCGACGATTCCCTGCTTGGCGGTGCCGTGCGCAATGCCGACGGCACGTTGCGCACCAACAAAAATTTCCCCGATATGCGCGGAATGGTTGATTATATCCACAATCTCGGACTGAAAGCGGGCTTGTATTCCTCGCCCGGAAGGACTACCTGCGCAGGATACGAAGGCTCGTTGGGGCATGAGGATCAGGACGTTAAAACTTATTGCGAATGGGGTTTCGATTTCCTCAAATACGACTGGTGCTCTTACAGCAATGAGGTAAAACACCCGGTTTCGCTCGAAGATTTGAAAAAGCCTTATATCCTGATAAATAGCATAATAAAACGCGCCGATCGTGATATTGTCCTCAATTTGTGTCAGTACGGCATGGGCGAAGTTTGGAAATGGGGGAAAGAGGTAGGCGGACATTCGTGGCGCACGGCTGGCGACATCGGCTGGATCACGCCCGAACTCATCAATTCCATGTTTACGGCGGGTTTCTTTCAGGAAACAATCCGTCAGTATTCCGGTCCCGATGGTTGGAACGATCCCGATTATCTGCTGTTCGGCAGCATCTGGAATTGGCAGGAAGGGCGCGACACGCAATCGCCAATGTCGCCGAGCGAGCAATACACCTGCATGACGCTTTGGTGCATGATGGCTGCGCCATTGATTTTCAGTGGCGAACTGATTTCGCTCGACGATTTTACCCTCAATATCCTCTGCAACGCCGAAGTGATTGACATCAATCAGGACAAACTCGGCAAGCCGGGGTACGGCGTTCACAAACAGGATTTTACGGAAATATGGAAGAAAGAATTGCACGACGGCACATCTGCCATCGCAATTTTCAACAAATCGCCGATAAAATCAACAGTAACAGTTGATTGGAAAGCTATCGGCTATTCAGGCAAAGAGGAAGTCCGCGACATCTGGCGTCAGCAAGATCTCGGTACCGCCACCAATGCCGCTGAATTTGAAATACCTCGTCATGGTTGTATGTTGTTAAAAGTTAAATGAATATGAAATGAAAACTATTCGTTTTTTTCAGCCATCACGTTGGTAATAGGTTTGCTGTTTAATGTGCAAATCGCTGTATGTCAAACATTCAATCCTAAGTACCTCATCAAAATAAGTTTTTATTAAAATGTCCAAAGTTGATACAGACCCGGTTTCCCAAAGCAAAAGCAAAGTTTTGGCAATGGCCGAAAGCGAATTTGTTGAAAATCCAAAACCGGGGGAAAAGCCGCGCCGCGCGGGTCATTCCAAAAGAGGAAACCGGCGAGATCCTGCCTTGGGCCACATCGCCATCGGCAATGCCAAACGACAGATGTTCAACGCTTGCCACGATGTAAAACCTGAATTTTCGCAGAAATATCTTGACGGGGTCTGTTCCGAGTTCAATCGGAGGTGCTTTGGCGAGGCGCTGTCCGGTAGGTTGCTTGTCGCCTGTGTGAGTTACAAAAATGAATTTAGGTATATATACGGATAATCATATTAATTTAAATGACATACCTAATTAAATTGTCAATACTATAAACGAAATGCAAAAAGAAAAAAAATTTTTCACGTTGTTGATAACAGTCCTCTGTTTCAACATTTCCCTTTCTGCAAAAACGCCGAAACTTTGGGACGTTGGACGTCTTTTAAGGAATCCGCCCAAAACGGAATCCGGCGCAACGATTGAAAAAAGCGGTTGCACGATTCAGGAAGTGTTTTATGAGGGCGAGCCGTATCATGGCAAGCCGACAAAAGTTTTTGCATACCTTGCCATTCCGAAGGGCGTTGTTCCGACGAAGAAATTTCCTGCGGTATTGCTTTTGCACGGTGGTGGCGGAAAAGCGTTTTCCGATTGGGCTGAGTTGTGGGGTAATCGTGGTTATGTCGCGTTGGCGATGGATTTAGCCGGATGCGACGCCGACGGCAAACCGCATGAACAAGCCGGTCCCGGACAGGACGATGAAACCAAGTTCCGCGATTTTGACATCAACAATCCCGGCGGCGTAAGAGATATGTGGACTTATCAGGCGGTTGCCGCCGTGCTTCGTGGACATTCGTTACTCGTTGCACGTAAGGATGTTGATTCTAAACGCATCGCGGAAACAGGGATCAGTTGGGGCGGTTATCTTTCCTGTATTCTTGCCACCGTTGATACGAAATTAGTTGCTTCCGTGCCGGTTTACGGATGCGGATTTATCCACGAAAGCAGTGTTTGGACAGGGGAAGTACCTGTTTTTGGTAAAATGACGGAAAGCCAATGCACAAAATGGGTTTCCCTTTTTGATCCGTCAAGTTACCTCGACAAAACAAAATGCCCGATGTTGATGATTAACAGCCCGACTGATTTTGCTTATCATATTGACAGTTACCAAAAAAGTTATAACTTGGCAAAATCTCATAATAAGCAGGTTTCTTTGTCTTTGATTGTCGGGTTGCCACATTATCATAATTGGGAAATTAAAGAAGTCGAGGCGTTTATTGATGCTTATTGTTTGAAGACAAAACCGCTTGCTACGGTTGGCGTTCCGAAAATCAACGGTTCGGAAATGCAAGCGACGTTTACGGCAGACGTTCTAATCAAAGAAGCGGCATTGTGTTACACAACCGATACCAATGTTCCGCCCCAATGCCAATGGCAGAGTATTCCTGCGCAATTGAATGGGAACAGCGTTTCCGCAGGAATTCCTGCTGAACGCCCTATTCGCTGTTTTTTACAAGTTACTGATGAACGCGGACTGAAAACATCATCTACATATATTGACATAACGGATTTTATACGTTGAAAATAATTTACTACTAATTAGTTACAATAAAATGATTTTAATATGAACAGAAAACATTTCTTTTTTCTTGCCTTGGCAGTTTGCGGCATAAGCGCCGCTTTTGCGCAACAACCCAACCCGCCCGGACAAGTTAAGTCGGGCGAAAAAGCCCTGAACGAAGCCTACCTTTTCGCCCACATGACACATCAGGATTACGGCAGGCTGTATTATTCCGTCAGTACGGACGGGCTGCACTGGGAAGCTCTTAACGGCGGCAAACGAGTGTTTGACGATTACCACGGGCATCCCGACATCTGCAAAGGGCATGACGGACGATATTACATGACAGGCAATCAGAGCGATTCCGATCCGGATATTCAAATATGGGTGTCCGACGATTTGATAATATGGAAAAAGTTTGGCATTTACACCCCCAACCTTCACAGTACCCCCGACTATGCCAATGCCATGCAACGTATCGGCGCACCCAAACTGTACTACGATGAAAGCACGGCGCAGTACATATTGACATGGCACACGACACACCCGCTCGAAGAGGCGAGAGAAATTCCCGAACCCTACTGGGCAGGACAGCGCACGTTGTACGCCTTGTCGAAAGACTTGAAAACCTTTTCCGCTACCCCTTCGCGACTGTTCGATTGGAGTATGGCAACCATAGACGTGTTCGTTCGCAAGGTGGGCGATACATATTATGCCATCATCAAAGATGAACGCTACCCGACATTGCATTGGACTACTGGCAAGACTATCCGCATAGCAAGTGCACCGAAACTTACCGGACCCTATTCCGAGCCTTCTGCACCGGTAAGCCCGAACTTTCGCGAAGCACCCATGCTCATTCCATCGCCCGACAGCAAGGTGTGGTATCTTTATTACGAGCAGTATCCGGGCGTGGCATACGGACTTTCGATAGCCGAAAATCTCAACGGACCGTGGTATCAGGCATCGGGCTATACCCATTCCGACTGGGATAAATACAGCCTGCCTCCTTCCGTCAGGCACGGGTGTATGATCACAATCTCGAAAGCGCAATACGATGCATTGGTAAATCATTATGGAATAAATAAATAATAAAACTCCTTTCAACATGAAAACAAAACATTTATTTATCGCAATTTTTTCATTGTCAGTGTTGTTGCTGGTGTCTTGTTCAAAGGGCATATATCTGGCTTCTGGCAAATACGTAATTGTTATCCCCGAAAAAGCTTCTGCCGTTGAACAACAAGCTGCGTCTGAATTTCAGCGACTTATTGCGCTAAGCAACCCCAATGCGCCGAAAATCGAAATCGTGAACGATGCTGCTGCTAGCAAGCGCAAGCACGAAATCGTTATCGGCAACGTTGCCAACCGTCCGCTACCCAACGCAACGCAAAACCTGCAACGCGATGGCTTTACAATTCAAACGTCTGACAATAAATTGTTTATCAAAGGCGGTTTGCGCAAAGGCACGCTCTACGGCGTTTATTCGTTTTTCGAGACTTATCTCGGCTACCGCTGTTATGCGCCCGGCGTGCTGAAATACCCCTCTCTGGAAACAATAAAAATCCCTGATAATCTGAATGATACACAAATTCCCGTCAATACTTTCCGCAACGATTTCTATTTAGCCGTGCTGAAAGATCAATTCTATGCCGACTGGCACAAAGCGCAGTACAACGAGCCGGAATGGGGGCTGTTTGTGCATACTTTCAATATCCTCGTTCCGCCCGACGTGTATTTCAAAGAACATCCGGAATACTACTCGCTGATTGACGGCAAACGCTCAACCGAACAGTTGTGCCTTAGCAATCCAGATGTACTGAAAATCGTTGTCGAAAACCTTGCCAAACGCATCAAGGACAATCCAGAAGCCTTATATTGGTCTGTCAGTCAGAACGATAACGGACAGCATTGTCTTTGCGACAAATGCGCCGCGCTTGATGAGGCGGCTCAAAGTCCGAGCGGCTCTATCATTCCCTTTGTCAATGAGGTGGCGAAGCAATTTCCCGACAAAATCATCTCTACGCTGGCGTACTGGTACAGTCGAAAGGCACCTGTTAATAAAATCCATATTGAGCCGAATGTCAATATAATGCTTTGCACCATCGAATGTCTGCGCCATAAACCAATTGAAAATGAGGATACAAGTGTCAATCTCAATCATGGAGACAAGGGTCCGTTTGCCGACGATCTTAAAGCGTGGGGCGAATTGTCGCACAACATTTTGCTATGGGACTACGTAACCAATTTTGCACATTTCCTGACGCCATTCCCAAATTTGCGAACGTTACAACCTAATATACAATTCTTTGTCCGCAACGGCGTTGTCGCGCATTTTCCCGAAGGCAATCCGTGTTCGGTAAACGGCGAATTTGAAAAACTGCGTTCCTACCTGCTGGCAAAACTGTTATGGAACCCCGACGCGGACGTAGAAGCTGAGACAAAAGACTTCCTGACAGGTTATTATGAAGAGGCGACCCCGTTTATCGAGGAATATATCAAAACAACGCACGACGAATTGGAAAAATCTGGACTACCGCTCGGCATCTACCAGCACCCTTACGATCACTTTGAAAAGGGCTTCCTGAGAGCCGAACTTGCCACGAAATACGAAGAACTTTTTGACAAAGCAGAAGTTGCCGTAGCCTCAGAGCCCGATGTGTTGCTGCGTGTAAAAATAGCAAGATTGCCAATCACTTACGCATTTTTTGAGATAGCGAAAAAACTCGGTGCGAAAGACACACGCACTTTTGAAACCGTCAATGGCGCAATAAAAGTCAAGCCGGAAATACTCGACAAACTGCAAAAATTTCGCGACGTATGTAACAGTGCCGAAATCTCTTACCTGCACGAATGTTGGGAAACCCCCGACGCCTATTACAACGCTACGAAGAGGTTTTTGGAAGAAATCAAATAAACCTGTTGTGCATTTGTGTTTTTAGCCCGATAAGGTTATTCACGGAATACTCCTACGGAGTAATTTCTTGCAAATACACAAATGGTTAAATAAATAAATTTTTACTGTCCAATAAAAAAGGAATGTTTGTATGAATAATTCAGGATAAAGAGATATTTTTTTGCAAGAAAAATTATCGTTCTGCGTATATATCAATACTTTTATGTATATTTGTGTCTTCGCACAAATCAAAAACGATGTTTAACTTATCTAAAACAAGAAAGATGATAAATTTTAAGAGATTTTTCGGTACGAATGTACTGTTATACTGCATATTACTGGCAGGGACAAGTAGCCTGAGCGGTTGCAAGGATTCCGAAGAGAGCCTTCGGGAAATTTTGGTAGAACCTGAGACAGTTACGTTGGAAGTAGGCGCTTCGAAAAAAATCATAGCTATGCCAACCCCATTGGAAGCTAAAATTTCCGAGTTTACGTGGGTGTCGGCTAACCCGTCCATTGCGACAGCCAGTAATACCGGCACCATCGTCGGCATAGCCAAAGGCTCAACGACGGTAACCGTATCTTCCGGTTCCATATCGAAAGGGGTTGCGGTAACAGTGGTAGCTAAGGCACTGAAAAGCATAGAAGTGAAACCGGAGTCGCTAAGCCTTGCGACAGGACAAAAAGCAACGTTGTCCGTAACCTTGACACCGTCCGACGCCGATGTTTCGCTGAGTTGGGTTTCAGACGATCCTGCCATCGCCACCGTTTCGTCATCAGGCGAAGTAACGGCTGTCGCAGACGGTTCAACCAACATTACCGTTTCGGCAGGTTCTTTTACGAAGAAAATCCCCGTCCTTGTCAATGCACTGACACCCGGAGGAACGATTACGGCAATCGGTTCAGGTGCGAATCCGTCAATCGCTTTCGACAACAATACGGCAACCGCCTATTGGTCGAACGGAGATTATCAATGGGTCGGATTGGATTTGGGGGCGAAATATGTCATCAATAAAATAGCTTACAGTCCTCGGCAGAACGCCGGACCGATGATGCAACTTGGTGTTTTTGAAGGTGCCAACCTGCCCGATTTTGGCGACGCAATTCCCATCGGCATGATTACCGACATTCCCAACAACGATATGACTACGATTGACATTAACGTTACGCGCGGATTCCGGTATGTCCGTTATGTGGGACCGAATATGTACGAAAGCAATGGCAAAGTCGCGTCAAACTGCTTCGTATCCGAAATCGCATTCTTCGGACATCAGGGCAACGGCGACGATTCGCAACTCACCCAAATTGCAGGTATTCCCATCGTAGTGGTACATACCACCAACGCCGCCGAAGTTAACTCAAAAGAAAACTACATCAAAGGAATTGCTTCTTTTATCTATAACGGCGGCAAGGCTTTCTATTCGGACAGCACGGAAATTCGCGGACGCGGAAACGCAAGCTGGTCTATGACTCAGCCTAACAATCTGAAAAAACCTTATCGCATCAAATTGTACAATTCCATCGCCCTAATGGGAAATCCCGCCAAAGGCAAAAGTTGGACACTCATCAATAATTGGGGCGATAAAACACTGATGCGCAATTTGTTAGCTTTCAGCATCAGCAAATTATTTGAAATGCCTTATACACCTGCCGGACAGCCTGTTAATGTGTTCTACAACGGCGAATACAAGGGTTGCTACCAACTTTGCGATCAGATTGACGTGAGGAAAGGGCGCGTTGATGTAAAAGAAATGGGTGAAAACGACATATCCGGCAAAAACCTGACTGGCGGATACCTCATCGAGATTGATGCGTATGCCAATCAGGAACCCGCGAACACTTGGTTTACTTCCGCTATGAACGAAACTACGGTAACGATTAAGTCGCCCGACGTCGTTTACGATAATGGCATTACGCGATTGGAGCAGTATAACTATATTCGTGATCATTTCAATAAACTCGAAGCAGCACTTCATGCGGATAACTACAAAGATCCTGCTGATGGATACCGCAAGTATCTTGATACACATACCTTTATACGTCATTTTTTGGTAGGCGAACTGTCTGGAAATATAGATACCTATTGGAGCGTTTATATGTATAAACAACGTGAAAACGACATCTTTTATACCGGTCCTGTTTGGGATTTTGACATTGCTTTTGATAACGATGATCGCGTTTATCCCATCAATAGCAAAACCGACTGGCTGTACAAGAGCGGCAGTCGTGTTACCGGTATGGGACGATTTGTTGATAGGCTGTTTTCCGATCCCGAATTTGCCGACGAAGTAAAATCAACTTACAAGAAATACCGAGATAGCGGAGCCATCAGCGAGGCATCGCTTCATGCGTTGGTTGATGACTATGCCGCTAAAATGGACGAGTCGCAACGCCTCAATTTTACCCGATGGAAAATTATGTCCACCAAGGTACACCAAAACCCGTCGCCATTGCCGGGCAGTTATAGCGGCGAAGTGCAACGTATCAAGAGTTTTATATCAAGCAGAATCGTTTGGATGGACAAATTTCTCGAATATAAATAATAAAAGCAAGAACAAAAACAGCTTTTCATTTTATCGTGATAAACTACTGTTTATCACGATAAAGTGTGCGATATATTTAAATAAATAAAGAAGAATTACACAATGAAAAAATTGATGATGCTTATCGCTGTAACAGCGATTGTTTTGGGATGCAGTACGGTGCGCAACGCGCAGATAAATTCGGGAACGACTTTCGCGAAAGACGCGCTCGCGCCTTTCGTTGCAGACGGACAGCTTCCGGGTGCGATTAGTGTCTTTTACAAGGACGGCTTGCAGGAAACGGCTTGTGTTGGTTATGCCAACGTTGCAACGAAACGTCCCATCACGATGAACGACGTATATATGCAATGTTCGCAGACGAAAGGTTTTTGCGGCGTAACAATAGCTATCCTCGTTGAGGAAGGCAAGATCGCGCTCGACGATCCCGTTTCGAAGTATCTGCCTGAATTTAAGGAACTATGGATTCAGGAATCCACCGAAAACGACGTAAAAAAACTCGTCAAGGCGAAAAATACGCTCACTATCCGCATGGTAATGAACCATACGGGTGGTTTCCCCTTCGAAATTAGCGCGAAGCAGGGCAACATCAAGGGCGGCGGCTGGTCGGGCGGCGCACCGCTACGGCAGACGGCTGCAATAGCTGCTGCAAGCCCAATATCCTTCGAACCCGGCACAAAAGCGCAGTATTCCAACACCGGCATCGACATCGGTGCAGCCGTCATCGAGGTGGTAACCGGTATGCGATGGGAAGATTTCCTCAAAAAGCGCGTCCTCGATCCGCTTGGCATGACGTCAAGTTCATTTTTGCCTACCGACAAACAGCTCAAAACGCAGGTGGAAATGTACGACTGCGTGAAAGATGCATCTGCTAAATACCGCGAACAGAACGAGATGCAGCAACGCCCCTACAACGATGCCCACGTTTTCGCATCGGCAGGCGCGGGCCTTTGGACAACCGCTAACGATCAACTCAAATTTTACAAGATGCTGATGAACCTCGGTGTGGGCGAAAACGGCGTGAGGATACTCAAAGAAGAAACCGTCAAAGAGATTCTCGCCAAATCTACGCGCCCGAAAGGAATGGACGGCTATTCGCTCGGACTTGCCGCGCCGGAAGAAGACACGGAAGACGCATGGTTCGGACATGGTGGCGCGTGGGGTACAAACTGCATGGTTAATTGGCATCGCAAGGAATTGAAACTGTGGGCAGTACAACTTTGTGGCGATCCACGCCCATGGGACGTAGCCCGCGCAGAAGCGGAAACCAAGTTTTTCAAATACGCCATCGACAACGCCAAGGGCAACGCTTACACCGGACGAGTTAAGTAAAAAAAAAAAAAACAGGTAATTAACCTCTTCAACTTGTTGGACAGGACATTAACCGTTAATGTCCTGGCCGACAAAAGGTGTAGTTCGGAATCATTTTCTTAACCCAAGGTACCCACAATCTTTTTCCTCATCTCCTCGTTGCCGGGGTAAGCCGTGATTTTCTCTTTCAACCGCCCTTCGCGATCGAAAATGAGATAGGAAGGAATGTACTCGAAACCGAAGCCGTCCATGATGGTTTCCCATTGATTGCCGTCGGTAATGTAGTAATGCTCGCTGCCTATCCCCCCGGCTTTCTCGCGCCAAAGCTTTTCGGGCGAGGAGGTGCTGGATAGATAGACGAAAACAACGCCCTCTTTCTTCCATTGGGGTTTCATCGGCTTCATATCTTCCATGGCTTGCAGACAGGGACCGCACCACGTCGCCCAAAAATCCACCACGACCACGCTGCCTTTGTGTTTGGCGACGATGGCGTCCATCAGTTTTTCGGCGGGGACGTCGGGCGTTTCGTTGACGACGGTTTCGCCCTTGACGGCTGCCCACCGCTTGACTTCCTCGTTTTTCCGCAACAGCACCTTCTCAAATTTGTTGCCTTTGAAGTGGGCGCGGATATTTTCCTCCTGCTTGGCGGAAAACGGTTCTTCCCCGTTGATGAACTGCAAGGCGTAGGCGTTGCAGTTCAGGACGTCGTAATACTGCCCGGCGAAAAACTCTTTTTTGCCGGGGTCAAAAGGCGCACCGCCAAAAACCGGTACCGGGACGGCAGCTTCGATTTGTGCATTGCCGCGTTGGTTTTCAAGCCCTGGCGGTAGCCGCAATGCTTGCATGCTTGCATTCGTACATCTCTTTGTCCGATTTCCGGTAATGTCCGCGGCTGCCGCATTTCGGGCAGGCAACGCCTGCCTGTTCGCGAAACGCCTTAAATTTCGCCTTGCGGCTCGCCTCGCCGGGAAACTCCCGTATAAGATCCGCTGAATCCATACGCTCCTGATTTGTATTTTCGACTGCGAAGATAATGCTTTTTGTGAATTAGGCAAATATGCGGGTATTCATTTTTTTATTATGGTAACAATTTTCGCCGTAAAGGTATAAAAAAAAAATAACAATACTCTAAGCTATAATCCGTAAAATCAAAGTTTTTTATTTGTCAGCAAGCCGATTGTTCGTCCGCGATTTCCGCAAGCGCAATAAAACAGGTAGAGCGTATCGTTTTTCGGATTGTAAACGAGCGATACTTTGTGCGCGTATTGGCTGTCAAGCCCCGTGGGGTGTCCGCCGAATTTGTAGAGCGGTTCGGGATCGGCAGTCCAATGAAGCAAGTCGCGCGAAAAAGCAATCATAATGCTCGCGCCCCCTTTTCCCACGCCGAAATAAATCATTGTCCAATGATCGCCGTCGCGATAAACTTTCGGATCGGAAGCAAAGGTGTTGTCGTATCCGCCTTCGTTTACCTTCACGATGGGGTTGCAGGGGTAGCGCACCCAATGCACCAAATCGTTCGACAACGCCAAACCGCTCTGCTCAACGCCACCGTCGGCGGCATTGTAGAAATTGTAGTACGTGCCGTCGTGCTCAACCAACCAAGGCTGATAAATGCAGTCTTTTTCCCATTTTTTGGCGTCTTTTTGATAGATTGAGAGAATGGGTTCATTTCCAAGTCGTTTCCAAGTGAGTCCGTCGTCGCTCGTAGCCACCCCTTCGTAACCTGGACGCAGCTCGTATGCGCCCTGACGGGGATAACAGCCGTAGAGCGAAAAAAACTTTCCGTCGTTCTTTTTCAAGATATGCGGTGCTTTCACGTCCCACGTATCGTAGAGAAATGCGCCGATGACGCAACCGCCGTGATCAAATTCGCCTTCGCGCCCGAAACCCATTGCAAGTCGGGGATTTGTCCAATGAATCAAATCGGTGCTTTCGGCGACAAAGGAATTGTAGCCCTTACCGTTGAAGCCGATAAAGGACATATACCACATATCAGCCTTGTCGTCAAGTTGATAAACCATCGGAACGTCGAAATTTTGAAAATCTTCATAGCCCTCGATGTTGTAATCGGACGGAATGATCGGGTGGGGATAATAGTTCCAACCGCGGTAGGCTTTTCCCCATTCCGACACCGTGGCGGAATCAATCAAAAAACCGTCTGTTTGCGCAAATAATGGTATAGAGCCAATGCAAAATGCCACTAAACTGCTATAAATGAATTGTTTTTTTGTCATAAATGTGTTTTTAATGTTTTGTTTAGTCCTTCTTCGCGCCCTCAAAGATATAAAAATTTATTACGAGAAAATCAAATAGTCAAGGACGAGAAGAAAACTGAAAATCTTTCAAGTCGAGGCGGTAGAGTATTTGATTGTAGTCGTAGCGCGGAACGATGGGCGGTTTGTCGGCAAACGTCGCCGTGAATGTGCCTTCAAACAGAAGATAAGGCGCGTCGGGCGGCGTCCATTCGGCGTGCAGACGCGGATTGTAAAATGTGTAGTTGCCGTGTGAGAGTATCTTGACGGCATTGCCCCAAACGCCTGTCGGCGAAGATGCTTCGGCGTACCACACTTCGCCAAATGCGGCAGGCTTGCCGAACTTTTGCATAAAAATCGCTACCCACCGCTTCAAATAACCGTTCCACGCTATCGAACCGGAATGTGGCTCTATAAGGGTATTATCTTTGGGCGATGCGATAGTTTTCTGATGTTCAATTTGTTGCCACTCAGATGGGTTTTGCCACGCTTCAAAAGTAGCCTTACAGCGCATTCTTGGCAACGGATCGCCAAAGAGAACCTGCTTTTCGCCTGTCGGGGTTCGCCATATTACGGAATGTCCATCGGGCAACGGTGGCATCTTCGGAAGGGAATCGCTTTTCGTCCATATAACTTTCAGTAATTCAAACGATTGTGATTTATCGTTCCAAACACATAGTCCGCACTCATAAGCCTCTAACGGCGGTGTTATTTTGGTATAAACGGCGCATAAACGTTGTTTACCGTTTGCCGATGGCAGGCTGACAAGTCCGCTCAACCATGTGGGACCGCTGCCAGGCATTTTGGCAACCCCACGAACAACGCCTTTGTCGTCTCTGAAATAGTTGAAAGCAGGAAAAATGGGCGGGGCAGGGTTTGGAAAAGGGTTGAGGGACGTCATTGCCGCCGAAGAATGAAAAATTCCGAGGGGATAGCGAGCAAGAGATGTATCGCCCCAAACCATAAACGTTTTACCTTCATATTCAGCTATTTGAATACTGTCGCAACCGACAATGCCACTTTCTGCCACATTTGAATACTCGCCGATCTTCTGACTTTCAGCCGGCAATCCTGCGCCGGTAATACGTCCGATCCTTTGTGCTAGGCAGTTACGCTGCACCTCGACACGCAGAGTAGTGCCTGCTTCGGGTTTCAGCCGCACCCCTGCATAGCCAAAACTGTCGGGTTTAACTCCGTATCCGTATCCGTTGATATTGAACCACACTTCACGCCCCATCAGTTCCGGCTCGTCAAAGGCAATAACTCCGGCATTGTCGGTTATAAAACGTTGTTGATGAACAGTTTGAAGTTCCACTAACGGCACCGGCAAACCGCTACCTTCTTCCACAACTTCTATCCGGCAGTATTTGCGACAGTTGTCAAGCGATGACGGTTCTGCATCATTTATAATCAATGATTTAAGCGATGAATTTATCGGAATGGCAGCAATACCGGTAATTGCCGCGTTTTTAAGGAAAGTCCTTCGCGTGTTCATTTTTTTCCCCCTTTCCATTTTGCGAGTGTTTAAATCGTTTGTAACCCCAAAGATACAAAAAAAATGCGAGCGAATCACAATAGGTAATTGCTCTAAAATTTTGAAGAATTGAAACGAACAACGATCCTTTCAATCATCTTATTTTAATTGGGTTAGTTAAATCATTTATCTCTTATATTCAGTTAGTTATCAACGCCTCGGCGCACCAAAGCAATGCCGCCTGTCCGTGAAAATCGCCCACAAGCGGTTTACGTTCCATATAATGCTTTTTTGTCGTGCCAATGTTTGTGCCGATGCACACGTTCCGCAAATCGCCGTTATCGTTCAGATAGCCAACCAATGCCAGCCAAGCCTTACGAGCGATAGGTGCATATTCTTTTGTATCTAACCAAGCATTTTTTACGCCTGTTATTATTGCATAAGTAAACATTGCCGAGCCGGAAGTTTCCGTCCACGCATCGGGTGCGTCGATGAGTTGATTCCACAAACCTTCTTCGTTTTGATACGATTTCAAAGTTGCCATCATTTTGCGGTATTCCTGTAAAATCCTTGCTTTATGAGGATTGCTATCCGGTAGATTTTTCAACAAATCCGCCATACCCGCAGCCATCCAACCATTGCCTCTGCACCAAAAAAACGGTGCGGTGGGCGCGTGGTAAAACAATCCGTTGGGGCGTTGAATGGAATCGAGGTAAATCGTCATCTCGTAAGCGGCGCGGTTGATGTATTTTTCGTCTTTTGAAGCTAAATAAGCCTGACTTTGTACGGCTGTAATCATATACATATCGTCAACCCAAAAGCGCGTTTGCCACGACAAGCCGTTGTCGAGCAAAGTTTGGTGTTCTTTTTCGTGTTTAGGGTCTTTGGGAAGTTCCCACTGCCTGTCGGCAAAATCAATCCCGATATGGTAATAAATTTCATTTCCCGTTTGTATATACAGTTGCAAAGGAATAATGCCAAAAACCGTATTGTCCACGTGATTAGGCTTCTGCATCAGCTCTTTGCGTTTTCCGAACAAAGGGAAAAAACGTTCTTCCAATCGGCGAAGCAATTTCTTATTGTTGGTTGCTTTGGCAAAACGCAATGCGCCAAACCACGTACAAGTTTCGGGATAAACGATGTAAGGCGGCTCGCCCGGATTTTCATCGAAATTGCGGTAAGGTACTTCAACAAAGCGGTTTGCAACTTTCAATCCGATGAAAGCAGGCTCGCTTCCTTTCGGAAAGTTTTTAAACTCTTTCGGGCTTTTTGCAAATGCCGATACATAACTGCATATCAACAGGATAAATACTAATTTCTTTTTCATCTTTTGTATTTTCATCTAATTCATTTTAATGCTAATGTTTCATTTGGCGTCGGGGTTAATTCGAAGACATAAAATTTTGAAATCAATACACAATTCCGCCGAATTTTCCCCGGATTTCTTTCAAAATAAGGCGGTAAAGCCGCTCATTTTGACGATGCAGCAATTTTTACACCCTCGGATTGGCGGCTAAAATCCAATCTATGGCGATTTCGCCTTTCAGCACCTCTATTTTCAGTTCGTTTTCGCCGTCCTGATAAGGATACGAAGGCAATGCCGTTTCTATCCAATCATCGCCCTCAATGTCAATGTTTAGGGCGTGTCCGTTGATGTAAAAATTGATGCTGCCGGATCCCTTTGTACGAATGATTGTGTGCCACGACGTCGCATCGGCAGCATTTACTTTATACACCGTCCATTCGCCGGAAGACAAAACAATGGCTTGTCCGCCACCCCTTCCATTGGCGGAAACGGGCGCTATCTTAACCGGCTCTTTTTTACGGTATTGCTTGGATAGGGAATTGATGTCCTTGACAAAATACGATTTGTTGTAACCGTCGTGTCCATAATTTTCCGCCTCGATTTTCAAAGGCAGTCGGCGAAACATTGCGTTTACGACGTCGGGGTAATAGACACAGTTTCCGAGCTTGACGTTTTCGAGCAGTTCATCGAAAATCCGTTGTGCATCAAGCGCAATCTCGCCCTCGCCCTTTTGCGAGTATGCCGCCACGCTTGCCCAACCTTCGGGTTTTTTTATGGAATAGGGCGTATTGCTCGTGTCCATTTTTTTCCAAGGCCAGAACGACCAGCCGATGTTGTTCTTCTCAAAATACTGAGTGGTAGCAAAATAGATGGTATTATCTTTTTCCCCGGTTTCGCCCACCCAAATGGGTGTGTTCAACTTCTGCCTTTTTTCGATGAAATGACTGATGTCATTCAGGTTAGTCGGCTGATCCCAACAATAGTAATGAAATTGAAAAAACAGATTTTTGTCGGGCGACTGATCAAACAAAGACCAATTGTTTGACCAATTGTAGCCTTCGAGAGTGAAAATATGTTTTTTATCTACCTTGCGAATTGCCTTTATCAATTTGATATAGAGGGGCATCAATTGATCTTTGTATTGGGCGGCGGCGCCGGTATTTTCGGGCAGGGGTTCATTGAGCAAATCGTAGGCGGCGACAATGGGTTCGTTGCGATAACGTTTGGCTATTTTTACCCATAATTTTTCCAATAAATCCTGATTTTTAGGGTTTGAGAAAAGTTCGGGCAGGTTATTCGGACTGTCGTCAATGTTTTGTCCGGTTTGTCCGCCCGGTGCGCCGTGCATATCAATGATGACGTAGAGCTTGTATTTTTTGCACCACTTAATCAGATTGTCAAGCAATTGGAATCCTTCGTCCAAGAATTTATAGGGCGGTTCTTCACTCATAAACAGACGGGCGTTCAGCGCCGGACGAACAGAATTATATCCCAATTCGGCAATCCGTTTGATGTCGTCTTCCGTGATGTAGTTCTTCCTGAACTGTTTCCAAAATTTTTCCGCTTCTTTTTCGCCGAGATGAGCTTTCACGATGGCTTCTATTTTCCTCGGACGATCGCCCTGACTGCCGAATTTCCACATATAGCCTTCCGGTAACAACCAATTGCCTAAGCCTACGCCTTGCAAAAGGATTTTATTGCCCTGTTCATCAACGATGTCGTGATTCTCGGTATGAAGAAAGGACTGCGACGATACTGTCATAGTTGCACCAATCAATACCGCCAACGATACTAAAAATGTTTTCATTGATCTTCCATTTATGTTAATAATCCCGTAAAGGTAATAGAAGTTGTGCGCAAAAACAAATTTATTTTGCTTTTCCCTTAGCGTTCACTATTTTTGCGACAAATTATCTCAATTGAAATACACAAATATACCGGATAAAATGTATTTCTACGGCAACGCCCTCACTGAAAAAGATCAGGCGATATATGTGCCCCGATCCATATTGCTGTCATTGAGATTTGGTGTGGAAAAATTTTTCTGGTATGAATTTGCAGGCAACGAACATAGTCCTTTCGACAAGGAAAATTCAATATCGTGCGAGCAAAAACGCTCGAAATAAAACCTGCCTATACCGCTTACGCCACGCTCGGCAAGCTGTTTACGGAAGGTTCTCGCATCGACCTGAAAACAGAATGGGACAGAGGCTCTTTTTGCGCTGTTAATTGGCGACAACCCGATAAAACGCGGGTTTGGGCTTTGTGGACGCCGGAAAATCATCAAAATGTGAAAATAAAAATTGGAAAAGGCTTTCGCAGGGCGATCAATTATATCGGCGAGGACATACCTGTCACGGACAAAACAACCGAACTATCTCTTTCGCCGGAAATAATCTATTTGGTTGGTGCTGAAACGCTGGATTTTAAGTAACACAACTATCCCTTTTTTCTTACCGCTACACATTCCGTTTCAACCAACCAATCTTTGCGGCATACGCTCGCCCGAACTATGATTGTCGGGGTTTTGGGGAAACGTTTCTCGAAAATTTGGCGCACCGAATCGTAGTCTTCACGATTTCGGACATAAACGATGAAGGACAGCACGTTGTCGAAATCAGCCCCTGCCTCTTTGAGCAACGCCCCTATATTTTCGAGCATTCTCTCGGTTTGTTTTTCGATATTGCCCTCGTGGATAACCTGTCCCCGATTGTCGATGCTGGCGGTGCCGGAAATGTAAATCTGACGGCGATCGTCGAAATCAATGCTTGTCCCGCGCTCGAAAGCAACGCCGTAGTCGTGGGGCGCGTTGAGGTGGGTAAGGGCTTCCAAAAATCGCACCTGAGAGGCTTGCAAGCCCTTGATGCCGTAGGCATCGAAAGACATATCCGGGTTGTGTGTCAAGCCTTCGCCTTCGATGCCGGTGCTCGCCACAAAATGCGTTTCTTTGCTCAGCCCCCAAAATTTAAAGATATTGTTCCTGCCCCTGACAACGGAATGGTAGTTTTTATCTATGTCATTGACGTACAGCCAAGTCCTGATGCACCCGTCCAAAAAAGAACTGCCGTTTAAATGCAGTTCCACGCCGAAACAAGCGAGGGAATATTCGGTTGCCATCTCAATGTCGTCGAACCCGAACCGCAAATCAGCCACTCGGTAATGGGTGTGTTTTCCATCGTCTTCGATACACAAAATCTTTTTGCGTGAGATGGTTACGTCTGTTTTTAGGATAACCCACGCCGCAATTTCCGAACCGTCGAGCGGGGGTTGTCCAACAATCGAAACGGCATATTCCGATTCTTTGTTTTTTCGGTAAACTTCTGTGTACTGGGTTTGAATGTCGCTCAAAAAATAGCGTTTGAAAACAGGGGTGTAGCCCGGATTTTCATTTAGCAGGGCGATGATACCGTTGTCGATTTCGTCCAATTGCCCGGAAAAAGATTTTGCCGCGCCGGAAGGACACAAAATGGCGTGGCATTCTGAATTGCGACTGGAAATAAAATAGGCTGTTTGTGATTTCATTCGCCAAAGATACAAAAATTTGCAATTCCGTTAGAGTGATGCACTAAATGTTGATATTTTTAATTAGTGCGTCAGTAGTAAAATTCAAATGCAATACAATCCGTCGGCGGTAACGTAATGCTTGTCGATGCCGAGTTCTTTAACCCATTGGCGCGTCTCGACGGTCTTCCATATCCCTGTATTATAGCCCGTTCCTGGATTGTTGTCCCACAACCAACGTGGCGTGGACCATAGGCAGGCTTTGAATTTTACTGTCTCGTAAAACTTGCGGTTCACGCCGTTTTGTCCGTGATGCGCCATTTGAAGGTAATCGCAATCCAAGTCTTTGCGGTACGCGCTGGCGAGGATTTTTTCGCCTTCCTCAATCCCTGCATCGCCGAGAAAAACAGCCGAGCGTGCGGTGTCGGATACCCGTATTACCATACTCGAATTGTTGTAGGCGTTGTTGGTAAATTCCTCATTCTTAACGGAAAGAATTTTGAATCGGACACGATCTATTTCGATGGTATGTCCCGGTTCTTTCACGTCGATTACCCGTGCAGGCGTTTTTTTCAGGTTTTCGTAAAACTCTACCGTCAATGCGCGGCTGCCTTCTTCCACTTTATTGTAAAACTCTGCCGAAAATTCAGAGTGAAAGATGGATTTGATGCGTATCCCATCGGGGTTTTTCAGTATCTCGTTCAACGCGCCGATATGATCGGAATGCGGGTGCGACAAAAACCACGCCTCGACTTCGTTGCCCAAAGAACCGAGAAAACCGCGCAGGTAGCCCGCTTCGGGCGCCACGCCGCCGTCCATCACGATTATTTTGCCCTGCTTCGTGCGGAACACGTAAGAGTTGCCCTGCGAATTATTCTGATGCAGAGGCAGTTGCCACATTGTAAATTGCGATTTGCGGGATTGTGTCTCGCCAAAAACCGCTTTCGGGAAAACCACCGCGCCCGATGCCACTGCCGAACGCCTTAAAAAATCTCTTCTGTTCATCATTTTTTTTCTGATATTTAAAGGTTTAAAAATTTCATCATTTATTGCTTGGCATTATAGCGGATCCACGTTATAGGACAGTATAATGTATTTATAATCTGCATTTTTCCTCATTTTTTGCTCGGCGTGGATAATGTTCTCGCGCAGTTGCGATGGGGGTAGTCCCGCTTCGAGTTTCAACAATATCTCGCGGATATAGTACGATTGTATGCGGCTTACGAGCGGTTTCGCCGGACCGAGCACCCGATCGGACAAGGTTTGTCGCAAGGCTTCCGCCATTCGTTGCGAAGCCGCTTCCGCCACATCTTCCTTTTTGTGCTTTAACACAATGGATATGAGTCGGAAGAATGGGGGATAACGAAAGTTTTTCCGTTCAGCCATCTGCGCCAAAAAGAAACCGCGATAATCGTTGTTTTCCACGAAGCGGTAGATGGCTTGGGCGGGATCGGACGTTTGTATGACGACTGTCCCCCGCTTGTTTTTTCTGCCGGCGCGTCCGCTGGTTTGCAGCATCATTTGAAAGCCTCTTTCGTAGGAACGGAAATCGGGGTGGTTGAGCAGGCTGTCGGCTGAAATAATCCCCACCACGCTCACGTTCTCGAAATCCAAGCCTTTCGCGAGCATTTGTGTGCCGATGAGGATTTGGATTTTCTTGTCCTCAAAATCGGCGATGATTTTCCCTGCACTGTTTTTCGTCCGCGTGGTGTCGGTGTCCATTCGTGCGGAAACCGCATCGGGAAACAAATTCAGGGCTTCTTCTTCCACCTGTTCCGTGCCCTGCCCAAGAACGTCGATTTGCGTTTCGTGGCAAACGGGACATTCCTTCGGGATTTTATAGGTGGCGTTGCAATAGTGGCATTTCAGTTCGTTGAGGAATTTGTGGTAAGTCAGTGCGACATCGCAACGCTTGCACTTGGGTGTCCAAGCGCAGGAATTGCATTCGAGCAGGGGTGCGAATCCCCTTCGGTTTCGGAAAAGGATAACCTGTTCTCCGTCAGCCAATGCCCGTTGGATCAGTTCGATGAGCGAGGGGGACAAAATGGATTTCATTTTTCGTTTTCGGCGCAGTTCGGCGGTGTTTTCCAAACGGATTTCGGGCAGTTCGATTTCCTCGAAGCGTTTAGAAAGCGTTACCAAGCCATATTTTCCGGTTTGGGCATTGTAATACGACTCGAAGGACGGCGTTGCCGATCCGAGCAACGTTTTCGCCCCCGACTGTTGCGCCATCACGATGGCGGTGTCGCGGGCGTGGTATCGCGGCGAAGGATCCTGCTGTTTGTAGCTGGTTTCGTGTTCTTCGTCCACGATGATGAGTCCGAGCTTGCTGAACGGAATAAACAGCGATGAGCGCACGCCCACGATGATGCCGTAAGGTCTGGGCGAAAGCATTTTCTGCCAGATTTCGGCGCGTTCGCTGTCGTTTATTTTGGAATGGTAAACGCCAAGTTTCGTCCCGAAAACACCGCGAAGCCGTTGTGTGAGCTGGGTGCTGAGTGCAATTTCGGGGACGAGGTATAAAACCTGCTTGCCGTCCTGCAACATTTCCTCGATGAGATGGATATAGATTTCCGTTTTTCCGCTGGACGTTACGCCGTGCAACAGGCATACCTGCTTTTGCTGAAAACTTTGTTTTATGGATAGGAAAGCCTCTTGTTGATAGGCGTTTAAGGCGTAAGGCTTGCGTTGAGCCTCAGCTGTTCCGAGTGGTAAATCAAATTTTTCGGTTTTTGCGGCAATTTTTTTGCGGATAGCCTCGTCGGTGCTTATCGCGCCCTTGAAAACCATCGAATGGATATGTGGCAAGACGTTTTTTATGCCGACGGCTTTTTCCAAGGCTTTTATTTTTTTCGATGGGTCGTGCTGTAAGAAACCAACGATTTTCATTTCGGTGGGCGATAGGTTTTCCCAAGCGGAAAAGGTTTCGCCGAGCGAAATGGTGGTTTCGCTATCCAATTTGAATTTGGAAGGCAGGGCTACGTAACACACCTCGCCCAAGGGACAGATATAATAAAACGAAATCCATTCCCAAAGCGACAATTGGTTTTGGGTAACGATGGGTTTCGAATCAACGAGCGAATGGATTTCTTTTAACTTGAAACCTGTTGGCTTGTCGGAATGTAATCGGGCTACAATCCCTGTACATAATTTGCGTTCGCCGAGAGGAACGATTACCCGGAATCCCTTAGACACAAGCGATTGCATCTCGTCAGGCACAATGTAGGTTAATGTCGCAAGAGGTAGGGGGCGGGGTAGAATTACATCGGCAAATAACATAGATTTTAATACATTCTCTCGCAAAATTAAAAATAAACCGCGGCGTTTACTGTCCAATGCCCTTTCTTTCTGTTGAAAGCCTCTATCCATTTAGGCTCTTCCGTTGAATAGTCGTCGGTAAGTTTCATACTGTATCCGGCGCCGACTGAGAGCCGTTTGAAAAGTTCGATTCCCGCGCCAAAGTTCAAACCCGTGCCAAAGCTCTTGGCTTCGACACTATTTTGTAAGTCTTGTAAAAAACTGCTACCCATTTTGAAATGGGCGTAAGGTCCCCCCGAAATATAGATGTTGAAAATGCTGATTGGAAGGAATTTATACTTCAAATTGACAGGGACGTCCAAATAATGCACTTGGGCTTTGCTTAATGATTCCACGCCTTGTACTATTTCTTTTACCGTAGTTTGATCGTTACCGTAAAGAAGCGATCCTTCCAACCCGAAATTTATGCCCGGAATCATAAATTCTGCCGTCGGTCCGATTTTGTAGCTGTTGTAGTTGCTTTCGTTCAGCATTTCGTTGTTGAGGGTTATTTTGTTCGCGCCGGCTTCCCCCCTGATTCCGAACTTCACTTGCGCATTGGTGCTTGCCGCCGTCGAAAGAAAAACGGCAACGAGAGAATGGAATAAAATTACGTTTGTTTTCATCGAATATCAATAAATTAGATTTGTTATGTTCGGGCAAATATAAGGTATCTTACGCAGAATGGGCGTAAAAAGTGCCGATAATTATTGTTAAAAAACCAATAAAAAAAAGAAACGCCCATTAAATAGGCGTTTTTTGGTATTTGGTTGGTTCAAAACAATTTCTTAGTCTTTGAACTTTGCCGACAAAAATTCGCGGTTCAAGCGTGCGATATTGGTAATGGAAATGCTTTTGGGACATTCCTGCTCGCAAGCTCCGGTGTTGGTGCAGTTTCCGAATCCAAGCTCGTCCATTTTTGCCACCATCGCTTTCGCGCGGCGTGCCGCTTCGATGCGTCCTTGGGGCAACAACGCCAATTGGCTCACTTTCGCCGATACGAAAAGCATCGCCGAGCCGTTTTTGCAGGTTGCCACACACGCGCCGCAACCGATGCAAGCCGCGGCGTCCATCGCCATTTCGGCTTTGTCTTTCGCGATAGGCGTGGAATTGGCATCGGGAACGCCCCCGGTGTTTACCGAAACGTAACCCCCCGCCTGCATAATTTCGTCGAATGCGCTGCGGTTTACCATCAAGTCGCGGATAACCGGAAATCCGGCGGAACGCCAAGGTTCCACCGTGATGGTTTCGCCATCGTGGAATTTACGCATATGCAGTTGGCAGGTGGTAACGTCCTCGTCCGGTCCGTGTGGGTGTCCGTTGATATAGAGGCTGCACATTCCGCAAATACCTTCGCGGCAGTCGTGATCGAACACCACCGGCTCTTTGCCCTCGTTGATGAGTTTTTCGTTGAGAATATCAAGCATTTCGAGGAACGAACTGCCTTGCGAGATATTTTCCAAGTTGTAGGTTTCAAAAAAGCCTTTTTCTTTCGGGCTTCTTTGACGCCAAATTTTCACTTTGATGTTTATATTTTTATCCATTGCTGTTTACTTTTTTTCAGAGTTACGACTTATAGTTTCTTGTTTGTCTTTTCACAAACTCATAATCCAAGGGTTCTTTGTACATCACGGGTGCTTTGTTCTCGCCTTGATATTCCCAGCAGGATACGTAAGAGTAATGTTCGTCGTCGCGCAACGCCTCGCCTTCGGGCGTTTGGTATTCCACGCGGAAATGTCCGCCGCAAGATTCGTTGCGGTTGAGCGCGTCGCGAGCCATCAATTCCCCCATTTCAATGAAGTCAGCCAATCGCAAAGCCTTTTCCAACTCTACGTTTTGATCGTCTTTGTTGCCGGGTATGCGCAGGTTTGTCCAGAAATCCTTTTTCAGTTCTTCAATTTTTCCGATGGCTGTTTTCAGCCCTTCCGCATCGCGAGCCATACCCACGTAATCCCACATAATGTGTCCCAGCTTCTTGTGAATGCTGTCCACCGAATGTTTCCCTTTGATGTTCATCAGGCGGGTAAGTTTGTCGCTCACGGCTTTTTCTGCCGCTTCAAATTCGGGGCTGTCGGTAGAGAACCTCGGCACGCCGATTTGATCGGACAGGTAATTTTGAATGGTGTAGGGCAGCACGAAATAGCCGTCCGCCAATCCCTGCATCAACGCCGACGCGCCCAAGCGGTTTGCGCCGTGATCGGAAAAATTGGCTTCGCCGGCGGCGAACAATCCGGGAATGGAAGTCATCAACTCGTAGTCCACCCAGATGCCGCCCATCGTGTAATGGATAGCCGGATAAATCATCATCGGGGTTTCGTAGGGATTGTCGTCCACAATTTTTTCATACATTTGGAAGAGGTTGCCGTATTTTTCTTCCACCACTTTTTTACCGAGGCGGTTGATGGCATCGGCAAAATCAAGATAGACAGCCAATCCAGTGTTCCCGACGCCAAAACCTGCATCGCAACGTTCTTTGGCGGCGCGTGATGCCACGTCGCGTGGAACGAGGTTGCCGAATGCGGGGTAGCGGCGTTCGAGGTAGTAATCACGATCGCCTTCCTTGATGTCTGTCGGGTTCAACTTCCCTTCGCGAATGGCTTTGGCGTCTTCCAATTTCTTCGGCACCCAGATGCGTCCGTCGTTACGCAGCGATTCCGACATCAACGTCAGCTTCGACTGAAATTCCCCGTGCACCGGAATGCAGGTGGGGTGGATTTGCGCCATACAAGGGTTCGCGAAATAAGCCCCTTTGCGATAGCATTGAAGGGCTGCCGAGCCGTTCGACGCCATAGCGTTGGTGGAAAGGAAGAAGGTGTTGCCGTATCCGCCGGTGCAAATCACTACGGCGTGGGCGGCAAATCGTTCGAGTTTCCCGGTTACGAGGTTGCGGGCGATAATTCCGCGGGCGCGTTCGTCGATGATGACTAAATCAACCATCTCGTAGCGCGTATAAAGTTTGACTTGTTTTTTATTGACTGCGCGGCTCAATGCCGAATACGCGCCCAACAGCAATTGCTGTCCCGTCTGCCCGCGGGCGTAGAAGGTGCGCGAAACTTGTGCGCCACCGAAAGAGCGGTTGTCGAGCAAGCCGCCGTATTCGCGAGCGAAAGGAACGCCTTGCGCCACGCATTGATCGATGATGCTGTTAGACACCTCCGCCAAGCGGTGCACGTTCGATTCGCGGGCGCGGTAGTCACCACCCTTGATGGTATCGTAGAAAAGACGGTAAACCGAATCGCCGTCGTTTTGGTAATTTTTGGCGGCGTTGATTCCTCCTTGGGCGGCGATGGAATGCGCACGGCGTGGGGAATCCTGAATGCAGAAATTCAGCACCTTAAATCCCATTTCGCCAAGCGATGCCGCCGCCGATGCCCCGGCAAGCCCGGTACCCACGACAATAATGTCGAGGCGGCGTTTGTTGGCAGGGTTTACAAGTTTCTGATGGGCTTTATAGTTACTCCATTTCTCGGCTAACTGCCCTTCGGGAATCTTTGAATTTATTGTAGTCATATTGTTCGTTTTATTTTGATTTATTTTTGATATGCGGTGGGTCGTTCCCTTTATTTTATTGGCAACAACTTATCTCGCAAGGGAAAAGGCTCTTTCCGTAGAACCACAGCGTTACTCCGGCGAAGCCGAGGAAGATGAGCGTAGCCAAAACGTAGGCGACAATTTTCCATCGTTTGAGCCATACCGCATTGTTCCACCCGACAGTTTGAATGCACTCCAAATGCCGTGCGTGAGATGAAACCACAGGGCGGTGTACCAAATCAGATAGGCAACCACAACCCACAAGTGGCTGAAATAGTACTCGATGAACGCCGCGCCATCGGTTGTGCCGATCGTCGTGCCGTCGCAAAGCGTGGCTTCCTCGTGTCCGAGTACTTCGGTAAACATCATATTATACCAAAACTGACTGAGGTGCAAGATAAAGAAACCGCACACAATCAGTCCGATAACGAACATATTTTGCGAAGCCCAACTAACGCCCTTTGGTCTTGCGCTTACGGTGTAACGGTTGCTACCGCGAGCCTTGCGGTTTTGCAAGGTTAAGAGGGTGGCGTAAGTGAAATGCAGGGCGATGATGGCTGCCAGCACCGCCGTTGCCGCCACGGCATACCAATTGGATCCGAGCAGCGAGCAGATTGTGTTGTAAGCCTCAGCCGAGAAGACTGCCGCCACATTCATAGATAAGTGAAACAGCAAGAACAGGACGAGCACTATGCCGGATACACTCATAATAAGCTTCCGCCCGATTGATGAATTAATTAACCAACTCATAAAAATTTGTTTTATTGTTTTAATAATAATAATTTCAATAACCTAATACCTGCTATTAAACCATTGATTTACAGATATTCACGTTTTTAATACGATACTATGTACATTTTACACTGCAAAAGTAACAGATTTTGGCGGGAAATGAAGAATTGTTTGCGGAAATTTTTCTCTAATTGAAATTAATTAGAATGATTCTGCATTGTTTTTTTCATAGCCTTACATTCATCTAAACGCCGAAATCCGTTTGGACCTTGTAAAAAATCGTTTCGAAGGGAAATAAGAAGCTGTAAAATTTAAACAGCTTTTAAAAAATTTGAAAGTCTGCATCGAAGGTGCATTATCCGTGTTTTTTTGTAACTTTACCCCTGTTCACACGTCCTTTTAATAGAATATGAATTTAGAGCGAGATTATTTTACGAGCAAAATTCTACCGCTGAAAAGGAAACTTTTCGCAAAGGCATTCACAATTTTGACTTCCGCCGAGGAAGCCGAAGATGCGGTGCAGGACGTGATGCTTGCCTTGTGGAACAAACGAACGGATTGGCAAACGATTGATAACGTGGAAGTTTATGCTATGACACTCGTCAAAAATTTCGCCATCGACAGATTCAGGCGAAAAGGGTATCGCAGCGATTCGCTCGACGACGTGCCGGACGATGCACATCTTTCAGCCGAGCCGAATCCTCTCGAAGCGGCGGTAAGCAACGATGAACAGACGCTTGTCGAAAACATCATTGCCCGACTGCCGGA
>JAISYO010000165.1 GCA_031269865.1 Dysgonamonadaceae bacterium
TTCGGATTATAAAAGGTAAAACAGATAAGAATGCAGTTATTTACACCGACGGTTTTAAAACATATAATGGACTTGCCGATTATGGTTACAAAAAGCATTTTCGCATCAATCACGGCGAATCGGACTGATGTGTAATTTCCCAAAATAGGCTATGTTCAGGGATTGGATCAAAAATATCTTCCTCATGGATACGGGATCCGACAATATACCGCTTTCATCAAGGAATACGTTTTCCTTAAAAAAATCTTCGTTGTCCCCGGTGTAGCAGGGGGCTAAAACACAGGAAGATATTTTATCCTCTTCCATGAGGCTTTCAGCCTTTGGCTGATAATTTCCCCAATGTGTATTTTGTTGTTTGGTACCATAAAAAAAGCGTGAAACTGTTTCGTGCGCCTATTTTCTATTGCCGGCTCTGGTAAACCATTCCGTCAAATAAGCGCGAAAACAGTTCACACCCTTTGGATGTGAACCTTTACTACTTATTCTCAAGTACTTCAAAATTGGTAGATTTCGTCAGTTAGAGAATAACTGCAATTAGTTTAAAATGCCTATATATCAATACTTTATAATTTTATTTCTGCATATATAAATTGTTTCAATTCACTGATTTACTGCAAAATCACGTAACAGATAGTTTTTTATGATTTCACGCGCCCAAATTGGCAAAAAAACAAACGAGTTTATTTTTTTTCGCTCGGCTTTCACTATCTTTGCATTCTGATAAATTAGCTCTATGAAGAAAATACTTATCTCTTTGGTTTTATGCATCTCGTGCGCGACAACCGCAGTCGGGCAAAATAATCCTTCGGACAATGGGGAAGGGAAAAAATCGGGTTCGCCCATCGAAAAAGTGGTTGATTGGTATATGGACAATATGAATTACGGCACCCTCACATTGCTGATGACAGTCGAAAGTTCGTTTATCCCCTTCCCATCGGAAGTTGTGGTGCCCCCTGCCGCTTACAAAGCCCGTCAGCCGGATAGCGGAATGAACCTGCCCCTGATTGTGTTCTTCGCCACGCTGGGGGCACTTTTCGGGGCGCTCTTCAATTATTACCTCGCCCTCTGGCTCGGACGTCCGATCATACATAAATTCGCCGAAAGCCGCATCGGAAAAATGTGCCTGTTGAGTAGCGAAAAAGTGGACAGGGCGGAAAAATACTTCGACGAACACGGAAAAATATCCACGTTCATTGGACGCTTAGTGCCTGTTATCCGGCAACTTATCTCGCTTCCTGCCGGACTTGCCCGTATGAATATCTGGATTTTTATGCTCTACACAACGATAGGCGCGTTGATTTGGAACACTGTCCTTACCGCAATCGGCGCCATCGCCGGCGATAACAAAGCCCACTTCGAGAAGTATTACACCGAACTGTCGTGGGTTTGTGTCGTTGCCGGGATTTTGTTTATTATCTATTTGGTTTACAACGGATTTAAGAAAAAACGATAAGATAAAGCCCCCCTCATCAAGCATACAAAAACCGCTTCACGCTCTTTTTGGGCGTTTTTTCAAATTCGGTGTCGTGCAATTCAATGCTGGCAATCCTTTCGTAGTGGGCGAGCGATTTGTTGAGCTGCGCCTTGTTATCTTGCATAATTTCGCCCAATTTTTCTCTCGAAATCCCATCTTCTTCCACTGCCGGAAAATCGGGGAACACGAGGGCGGCAATGAAATTTCGGCGTTGCACCACCACACTTTCGGCAACGTAAGGCAGGTTGTTCAGTTTCGCCTCGATTTCTTCGGGGTAAATGTTTTGCCCGGTGGAACTTAAAATCATCGTTTTGATGCGCCCCTTGATGAATAACCTGCGCCCCCGCAAAATGCCCGAATCCCCGGTTTTCAACCAACCGTCGTCGGTAAAGGCGGCTTTCGTGGCTTCCTCGTTCTTGAAATATTCTTTCATCACGTTTTCGCCGCGCACTTGAATTTCCCCCGGAACATTTTCAGGATCAGGCGAATCAATGCGTGCTTCCATAATATCCAAAATCGATCCGCAGGAAGTGGGCTCGAAATCATAATGATGATCGTAAGAAATCAACGGCGCACATTCCGTCATACCATAACCCACTGTAAAAGGGAATTTTATCTTGGCGTAAAACGATTCAACCTCTTTGCCTAACGCCGCACCGCCGATGATTACCTCGCGGAAACTTCCGCCCAAAGATTCAATCAGCGATTTGCGTATTTTTTTATAAATCAAAGCATTCACGCCGGGGATACCCAACAAGATTTTCATCGCGGGCTTATGAATGGTGGGCAGGATTTTCTTCTTGTATATCTTTTCGAAAATCAACGGCACGCTGATGATCAGGTGGGGTTTTATCTCCTGGAAACCTTTCAGCAAGTTTTGCGGAGTGGGCGGCACACCCAAAATAAAGACGTGCACGCCGGTAGATAATGCGTAGAGGAAATCGAAGGCGCAACCGTAGGCGTGCGCCATCGGAAGGAAGGCGAGAAGGCGTTCGTATTCGAAGAGCAGATCCAAATTGTGGGCTGTCGTTACGTTTCCGGCGTAATTGTTCGCCGTAAGCATTACCCCTTTGCTAAAACCCGTTGTGCCGGACGTATAATTCAGGCACACAACCGTGTCGTTGCTCACTTCGGCATATTTCACGTCCCCTTTCCCGAATCCCGAAGCGTATTTCTTTTTGAACGCGGCGTTTACCCTGTCGATAAAACGAAGGGGTTCCCCCACCCCCTGCAAGGGTTCGAAGGAAGGAAGGCTGAATACGGGCAGCTTGAATTTCGAAGGGTTGAGCCGCGTCCAAAGGCTTTCGCCGACGAAGGTTATTTTCGATTCGGAATGTTCAACGATATGCTCAATGCTTTCGGCATTGAATTCGTGCAAAATGGGGACGATAACCGCCCCGTATGAAATCGCCGACAGGAAAACGATCGACCACGATGAGTGGTTTTTCCCCACCAACGCCACTTTGTCCCCCCGCTTCAATCCAGCTTCGCCAAACAACGAATGCACCCACGCTATTTTTTCGGCAAGCTCGCCGTAGGTATAGCTGTTGTCGCCGGGATAGTCGGTTATCGCCGGGGAATCCCAATATTTCGTGAAGCTTTTTTCATACAATTCGACAAAATTCTGCTCTATCATTTTGCACATTTTTGATTATAATGTGCAAAAATAACACCTTATCTTTATATTATCAAAATAAATTGACGTATAAATTGGTTCATTTGTTGTATTTTTGCATAAAATACAGATAAAAACGCGATGCGTATCCCTTTCGGGGTTGATTTTCCGGTAACCGCAAGCATCTGATGCGCGGGGTTGCACAAACTGATATGATTGACAATACGGTATTTGAAAATAAAAAAGCCGCCTATTATACCTTGGGCTGTAAGTTGAACTTCGCCGAGACGTCGGCTATCGGCAGGCAATTGCAACAGGCGGGCATTACCCGTGTCCGAAAAGGACAGCGGGCTGACATTTGTGTCATAAACACCTGCTCGGTAACGGAATTGGCGGATAAAAAATGCCGTCAGGCAATCCGAAAAATGATCAACGAAAATCCGGGTGCTTTCGTGGTGGTAACAGGCTGTTACGCACAATTGAAACCCTACGACATTGTGGGTATCGAGGGCGTGGACCTGGTGCTTGGCGCAGAGCAGAAACTCGACGTGTTTCAATACCTCGACGAACTGAAAAAGAAAGAGCGCGGCTCGGTGTTCGCAAGCAAAACCACGCATATAAAAACATTCGTCCCCTCGTGTTCGGCGGACGATCGCACCCGCTATTTCCTGAAAGTGCAGGACGGTTGCGATTATTTCTGTTCGTTTTGCACCATACCCTACGCCCGCGGGCGAAGCCGCAACGCTTCTATCGCAAGTTTGCTGACGCAAGCGCAAGAAGTGGTGGCGCAGGGCGGAAAAGAAATCGTGCTTACGGGCGTGAATATCGGCGACTTTGGACACACGACGGGCGAAAAATTCTTCGACTTGCTGAAAGTGCTTGACGAAGTGGAAGGCATCGAGCGGTTTCGCATTTCGTCCATCGAACCCAACCTGCTCACGGACGAAATCATTGATTTTGTAACCCGTTCAAAACGTTTCGCAGCGCATTTCCACATTCCTTTGCAAGCAGGTAGCGACGCCACGTTGAAACTGATGAAACGGCGTTACGACACCGCCTTGTTCCGCCACAAAATCGAAAAGATAAAACAGAGCATTCCCGACGCTTTTATCGGGGTGGACGTGATTGTGGGCGTGCGCGGCGAAACGGACGAATTTTTTGCCGAGAGCGAAGACTTCATCAATTCGCTCGACATTTCGCAACTGCACGTTTTCAGCTATTCCGAACGCCCCGGCACGCAGGCATTGAAGATTGAACACGTGGTGGAACCGCGTGAGAAACAACACCGTAGCAAGTTATTGCTCGACATATCGGACAGGAAACTGCGGACGTTTTACGAATCGCAAAAGGGAAGCCGCCGGAAAGTGCTGTTCGAGCAGAGCAGGCACGGCGACAAAATGCACGGGTTCACGGAAAACTACGTGAAGCTGTACGCCGATTACGATCCGGCACTGATTAACAAGGTTATGGAAGTCGTCGTTGGCGATTTCAACGCAGAAGAAACGGCTATGGCAGCCATTTTCCCTTCGCCCCATATCCGCCACGAAGAATTTTTGTTAAGTATGAGCAAATGAACAAAGAAACGACAAAAGACAAAATAGGATACTACCTCTTGTTCGGCATCAGCTACCTTCACGCGCTGTTGCCGTTGAGGGTGCTTTATGTGTGGTCCGACATTTTATATCTCTTTGTTTACCACGTGGTTCGCTACCGTCGGAAAATCGTTCGGAAAAACCTCGTAAATTCCTTCCCCGAATTGTCGGAAAAGGAAATCGGGGCGATTGAAAAACGATATTACCACCACTTGGGCGATTATTATATGGAAACCATCAAAATACTTCACATTTCCGACGATGAAATGCGAAGGCGAATGGTTTTTGAGAATCCCGAAATAATGAGGCAGCTGACGAAGGACGGACAGTGGTGTTTTTTGGCGTTGGGGCATTACGCCAATTGGGAATGGGTTTCGTCCATCGGGCTTCACACCCCCGACTACCTCAAACCGGCGCAAATCTATAAAAAACTGAAAAACAAATCGTTTAATCGTTTATTTTTTCAGATACGTTCAAGGTTTCAGCCTTTATCCATCGAAAAAGACGATACCCTGAGGGCGATCGTCAAAGAAAAAAATAAGGGGAAAACCTTGATTGTGGGTTTCGTGGCGGATCAACGCCCCCAACCAAATTCCATTCATTATTGGACAAATTTTCTCAACCAAGACACCCCCGTGCAAACCGGGATGGAACGCATCGCCCGAAAAATGGGCTTCTCGATGGCGTTTTTGGACGTTAAAGTGGCGAAAAGAGGCTATTACCGGGCACAAATCGTGCCCTTGACGCCCAACGCGAGCGAAGAACCCGAATTTAGCATCACGGAACAATATATGCGGAAGTTCGAGCAGACAATTTTGCGCGATCCCGCCCATTATCTTTGGTCGCACAACCGTTGGAAATTTCAACGTGAACACTAACAAGAACTCATTTATCGTAAACTCTTTCGGCTGTTTTATTGTTAGATAGGTGTAATGCAGTCGTTCATCAGAAACAAATGAAAAAAACAGCGGTAGTCATACTCAATTGGAACGGGCGGGATTTGCTCGAAAAATTTCTTCCTACGGTGCTTCGGCACTCGCTCTCGGAAGATTGCGAGGTGCTTATTGCCGACAATGCCTCGTCCGATGGTTCCGTTGAGTTTCTTTCGTCTGCCTACCCCGACACCCCACTGATTGTTTTCGACAAGAATTACGGCTTCGCCGAAGGATACAACAAGGCGTTGCAGCAAGTGGATTCCGAATATGTGGTGCTTCTCAATTCCGACGTCGAAACCACCGAAAATTGGATACAGATTCTCGTTTCTTACTTGGAAAACCACCCCGATACCGCGGCGGCACAACCGAAAATCGTGTCGTACAAGCATAAAAATCAGTTTGAATACGCGGGTGCGGCGGGCGGATTTATCGACTATTACGGATACCCCTTCTGTCGCGGACGCATTCTTGAAACTCTCGAAGAGGACAAGGGGCAGTACGACTTGGAAACCCCCGTTTTTTGGGCTACCGGCGCTTGTTTGTGCATTCGCAGGAAAGATTTTTTGGAAGCCGGGGGATTGGATGCCCGTTTTTTCGCGCATATGGAAGAAATAGATCTCTGTTGGCGGTTGAACGCGAGAGGAAGGAAAGTCGCTTGTGCGCCTTCGTCTGTCGTCTATCACGTGGGGGGCGCCTCGTTGAGCAAAGAAGATCCGAAAAAAACATACCTTAATTTCCGCAACAACCTGCTGATGCTGTATAAAAACGTAGCGAAGGATAACCTATTGAAAATCTTTCTCGTGCGATATATCCTCGATGCCTTGGCATACGCCCACTTATTGGTGCAGGGCAATTTCAAAAATGCGAAATCGGTTGTCGAGGCGCACCGTGATTTCTTTAAGCTGCGCCCATCATACAAGCAAATCCGAAAGGAAAACTTGTCGAAAACGACAGTGAAAAACGTTCCGGGTGTGTTGCAGGAAAGCATCTTGTGGAATTACTATTTCAAGGGGAAGAAAACCTACCGTTCCATTTTCACTGAAAAAATCGCCCCGTAAACAAGGAATTATATATTCTATTTATCATCTATAAAGCGTATCTAAGCAATTTTTTTTTATTTTTCTGAAAAAACTGCTTATCTTTGTGGCAAATACATAGTATTATCATTTTTTTAAACAACACTAATAAATTAAACTATTATGGCTTATGTAATTAGCGATGATTGTATTGCTTGTGGCACTTGCATCGACGAATGTCCGGTAGGTGCTATTTCGGAAGGGGACATTTATTCCATTGATCCCAGCGTTTGTACCGACTGCGGCACTTGCGCAGAAGCTTGCCCGACTGAATGTATCAGCCCGGCATAGGATTGCAATCCCAATACACAAAGAGGCTGTCTCATTTTTGAAACAGCCTCTTTTTTATGTTTGGGAACTACGTTTTTTACTTCACTTCCCAGATATTCGACGTAGCCATAATGAACTCGGAAAAGGATTTTTTCCCGGTTTTCTGCTGAACCGTCGCTATCTGCTTCGCATAATCTTCATCGTAGGTTTCCGCTTTCACGTCGCGGATAACGCCTAACGCAACGGGCAGTCCGTTTTCCGCACCCATCAATGCCAATTTCAAATGCAGGGTGTTGTCTTGGGTAGTCGCATCGTGCACCAATACATCGTCTATCGTATATCCGTCCTGCCCGACAGTAACTGCTTTCAGGTTGAAACCGTCCAATACGATGCCTTTCTCATTATCTGCCCCGAACAACATTTTTCCGCCTTGTTTCAGGTTGATTGTGCGATCGGCTTTCCATTCGCGATCGGTAATGCTGTTGTGTATTCCATCGTTGAAAATCACGCAATTTTGCAGGATTTCCACCACCGACGCACCTTTGTGCTTGGCGGCAGCCACCATCATCGCCGTCGAGTTTTTCAATTCAACGTCTATCGAACGTGCAAAAAACGTGCCCCTCGCGCCAAAACACAACTCTGCCGGGTAGAAAGGATCTTCCACCGTTCCGTAAGGCGATGATTTGGATACAAATCCACGATCGGAAGTCGGCGAGAATTGCCCTTTTGTCAATCCGTATATCTTATTGTTGAACAGGATAATGTTTATATTCACGTTCCGGCGCACGGTGTGGATAAAATGATTTCCACCGATTGCCAACGAGTCGCCGTCCCCTGTCGCCACCCAAACGCTCAGCGAAGGATTCGCCACCTTAACGCCCGTGGCAAGGGCGGCGGCGCGTCCGTGGATACTATGGAAACCGTAGGTGTTCATATAATATGTCAGGCGCGACGAGCACCCGATACCCGAAACGACAACCGTGTCCTGCGGTTCAATGTTCAATTCCGCCATCGCTTTATGCAGGGAATTTAACACGGCGTGATCGCCGCAGCCGGGGCACCAGCGCACGTTGTTTTCACTCTTGTAATCTTTGGGTTGGTGTTCCTGTAAGGAAACTATATCTTTTACTTCCATAATTTATTTTTACTCTATGATTTTTGTAAATTCTTCGATTAAACGCCAGACGAGAAACGGCTGTCCTTTTACCCGGTTGAATTTGCGGATATTCAAATTCCCAAATTTACCTTGCAGGTATTCTGCAAACTGTCCCAAGTTTTGCTCAGCCACAACAATCCGTTTGTATTTCCGCAACACGTCCTCGGTATTTTTCGGTAGCGGCGAAATAAATTTGAACTGCGCCAAGGCAGCTTTCTTGCCGTTTTTCCGTATGTCGTTCAAGGCTTCGAGCAAATGTCCGTAAGTCCCGCCCCAGCCCACGATGAGCGTATCAGCATCTTTGTCCCCCTGCACTTCGAGTTCGGGGATACAATCGGCAATCTTCTCTATTTTTGCCCGGCGCGTGTTTACCATCAATTGATGGTTGTCGGGATCCGAAGAAATAATCCCCGTGGCGTGATCTTTTTCCAATCCGCCCACGCGGTGCATATAGTCCGGCGTTCCCGGAACAGCCCAATAACGCACGAGGCTTTCCTCGTCGCGTAAAAACGGTTTCCACGTCTGCGCCACGCCCTCGAAATCTTTCACATAGTGAGGTTTGATTTCGGGATATTCCGCCAGATTGGGGATTTTCCAAGCCGAAGAGCCGTTGGCGATATAACCGTCCGTCAGCAAAATGACAGGCGTCATGTATTCGACGGCTAATTTAGAAGCCCAATACGCGCTGTCGAAACAATCGGTGGGGGAAGTCGCCGCCATAACAACCAGCGGACTTTCGCCGTTCCGTCCGTAGAGGGCTTGGTTGAGATCGCCCTGCTCGCTTTTGGTGGGCATACCGGTAGATGGACCACCGCGCTGCACATCAACCACCACCAGAGGAAGTTCAGTCATAACGGCAAGCCCCAACGCCTCGCTTTTCAGCGACAACCCCGGTCCCGAAGTGGAAGTGGCTGCCAAACGCCCGGCAAAGCTCGCGCCAATGGCGGAAACGATTCCTGCTATTTCGTCTTCCATCTGCAAGGCTTTCACGCCAAGATCTTTCCGCTTTGCCAGCTCGTGCAAAATATCGGTTGCGGGCGTGATGGGGTAAGAACCCAAAAAGAGTTCCAGCCCCGCTTTTTCTGCTGCCGCCATCAATCCGTAGGCGGTAGCCTGATTGCCGTTTACGTCGGTATAGAATCCTTTCGAATACTCTACCGTTTCTATTTGGTAAGTCGATGCCGCCAAATGTATGTTATTGCCGTAATTGTAGCCGTCAGTCAGGGCTTTTATATTGGCTTGCACCAAGAGGGGCTTTTTGACGAATTTTTGTTCGAGCAACTGATCGGCAATGCTCAACGGGCGGTTGAAAAGCCAGCAGACGATGCCGAGTGCAAACATATTTTTACTGCGAATCATAGACTTGTTGTCCATTCCCAAGCCTTCGAGCGAACTTTTGGTAAGCGAAGTGATCGCCACCGGAATGGCTTGCACGTCCTGCAATTTGAGTTCGTTGAACGGATCTTGGGTTGCGAAAAGGGCTTTTTCGAGATCTTTTTTCTCAAAAGAATCGGTATCGTACAACACGATAGAGCCTTTTCGCAGATGCTGCACGTTCACTTTCAACGCGGCGGGATTCATTGCGACAAGCACATCGGTTTTGTCCCCCGAATTATACACCCTGTCCGAACCGATACGCACCTGATACCCCGATACGCCGTGTAGTGTGCCTTGCGGTGCGCGTATTTCGGCAGGGAAGTCGGGGAAGGTTGCGATTTCGTTCCCGAAAATCGCCGACAATGTGGAAAATATCGTCCCCGACAATTGCATTCCGTCCCCGGAATCGCCCGAAAAGCGGATTGTTACTTGATTTAGGTCTTTGACTATTATCTGATTAGACATAATAAAATAAATTGATTTTGTTCCGTATATTTATTTGTGGCGAAACGAAGCATCAGCCCCATTTTTACCGCCTCGTAATTTGTCCGCAAAGTAAGGGAAGTATCGGCGAATAACCAAATATTTAACTCTTTTTTCTTTCGATAAACGCACCCAAGCGGTTCAAGCGCACATCTATATTTTCATAACCCCTATCTATCTGATCAATGTTATGAATCGTGCTCTTCCCCTTCGCGCTCATTGCGGCAATGAGAAGTGAAATCCCTGCGCGTATGTCGGGCGAAGTCATCGTCATTCCTCGCAAGCGGAAGCGTTTTCCCAAACCGATTACCGTTGCGCGGTGCGGATCGCAAAGGATGATTTGTGCCCCCATATCAATGAGTTTATCGACGAAGAACAGGCGGCTTTCAAACATTTTTTGATGAATCAACACGCAACCCTCGGCTTTCGTTGCCACCACAAGCATCACGCTCAACAAATCGGGCGTGAGTCCGGGCCAAGGCGCGTCGGCAAGCGTGAGGATAGAGCCGTCGAGAAAGGACTCGATGGTATAATTTTCCTGACGGGGGATATACAAATCGTCGTTGCGCTGTTCCACCCTAATTCCCAAGCGGCGGAAATTTTCGGGGATAATACCAAGGTTTTGTATCGACACGTCCTTGATGGTAATTTCCGATGCCGTCATCGCCGCCATTCCGATGAAACTGCCAATTTCAATCATATCGGGCAGTAAACGGTGCCTACACCCGGAAAGCCGCGGAACGCCTTTTATCGTTATCCGGTTCGAACCAATTCCCTCAATCTTCGCACCCATACGCAACAGCATACGGCTCAATTGTTCCACATACGGCTCACAAGCCGCATTGTAGATAATGGTTTCGCCTTCCGCCAAGACAGCAGTCATCAACAAATTAGCCGTTCCGGTAACGGAAGCCTCGTCGAGAAGGACGTATTGCCCTTTTAGTTTCTTCGCCGACAGTGTAAAAAGTTGCTTTTTCTCGTCGAAAATCAATTCGGCACCCAGTTTCATAATGCCGTTGAAGTGTGTATCGAGCCTGCGACGCCCTATTTTGTCGCCCCCCGGTTTCGGGACGGCGGCATAACCAAACCGCGCCAACAACGGACCAATAATCATAATGGAACCGCGAAGAGCCGCGCTTTTTTTCAAAAATTCTTCGGTATGCGTGTATTCCAAATCAATGTTTTCGGCTTTGAACGAGTAGCTTCCTTGTCCTAACCGTTTTACCGCCACGCCCATATCGCCCATCAAGGATATAAGATTGTTCACGTCTAAAATATCGGGGATATTCTCTATAACGACTTCTTCTTTTGTGAGCAAAACGGCGCAGATGACTTCCAACGCCTCGTTTTTTGCGCCTTGCGGCGTGATTTCGCCTTTGAGGCTGTGTCCGCCTTCAATGATGAATGATGACATACGGTGTCCGGTATTTTTATTATTGGGTTTGAAATTGACAGTGCAAATTTACAAATTCTTTGCGGATTAGACTAAGGTACTGTTTGAATTTTTACTGGTACATAAAAAAAACGGAAAACTTCCGTCCCCGCTCTCTTCGAACGGGGACGGCAAGTTTATTTCCGTCAATAAAAGTCAAGGGAAAATTGTTAAGTAGCTTATTCAAAACTTGTTCATCTAAAAGAATTTTTCAACTCTTTTTTCCTTAGTTTTACCTATCTCTTTTTTTTCAATCATTTGTAGGACGGAATCAAATTCCAATAAGCGTCGTTGGTAATAACTTCAACACCTACTCTCCTGTCGCCCTCGCGTGCATTATCAGATCCCGAAGGAGCAACGAATGCAATCGTCTTACCTACACCTCTTGTTTTAAGAATATTGGAAGGAACACCTCTATCAATCAATGCCTGAACGGTAGCCTCAGCCCTACGTTCTGACAAGGCTATATTATACGACTGAGAACCTCTGGAATCAGTGTAACCGATAATCAAATAATGTTTGGTGTTATTCCTAGTCATGTAGGCAGCTATATCATCCAATACTTTGGCTGACTCAGGAGTAATAGCGGACTTGCCGAAATCGAAATAGATGTTGTTAAACAATTCGCAAAACATATCATCCCTTTCTTTGATGACTTCGATAACTTCCGGCTCTTTGTTTTTGGCATCCGCCAACTGACGACGAAGATCGTTCAACTCTTTCTCGTTGTATATATTGGTAATCACGTCGTAATTACGATCCCATTCGCGCGGTTTGAATTTGTAAGCCAACCCTATACTTGCCGAGGCGACATAATCCGCTCTGCCCAGATTCCCTCCGTTAAGATCTTTTTTATGGCTGAAATGTCCGTTTACCACACTGCCCTTCAAATCAAGGGTAAGGTCAAGCGCGTCGCCCAACCTGAACGTGTTGAGGATTCCACCAACGGCAGCGATTTCTTTTTCGTGTCCGAGTTCAATCCCAGGCACTTGATTTGAAGGCATTTTAACTGACCACATCAGCCCCAACCCCGCATGGGGTATAAAATTGTAGAACCTATTGGGCTTATAGCCAAACAATATGTTGGTCAGGTTGAACAAGGCTTCGCCATTGAAATTCGCATATTCAATTTCCTGTTCATAATACGGAATTCCATCTGCATCCGTATATTCTTTCCCTGTATTGTACCATTGTTCAACACCGTTGTAAATCGTCGCCCCTTTGGCTTTCGACCAATCTGCGCCAACCCTTACCCCGATGCCGGGCGTGAACCATTTTCCTATCTGGACGTTCGCGGTGGGCGTTATCCGTTTCGATAACGAAAATTTGGAATCGTATTCCCCAAAATACACTTGTCCGCCGCCGCCGACGCCAATAATCCAATTGTGGAAGAAGCCGTTGGTTATTACCTTGTATTTGTCCGAAAATTCTTCCGTCTCGACAATAGTCCTTTGCGATTGAGCGCAAAGACTTCCAAAAAATGACAGCCCTATTATCAGGCTCATAAACTTGTTCTGATTCATCTGTGTTTAATTTTTAATTTATTGTTCTATTGTTTTTTATCAATTTATATTCCTGTTAATATTTCGCTGTATTTTATTAAAGAACCCTTCGCATCTATGACCGCCTGACAATAGGCAGCCGTCAACGAAAAAGATTCGCCACAATAATAAAATTTAAGGTCTGTCAAACCTTTTATTTTTTCGGAACAAATTTACAATATAGTAATGAGTCTAGCCTCACTTATATGTTGCGAATTTCGCAAAAAATAATACTTACTACGAAGTAATATCGCAACAAAATAAATAATACCGTCAATTACTTGCTTTTTTCGCATATACACATGGCGTTCATACGCATACCGTCGAGACTTTTATGATTTTTTTACAAAATATATGAATTAAAGTATCGGCACATTAACCAAACTTTCTAAAAAAAATTTTACATTTGCACCCAAAAATCGTGGATGTATTCGTATCTAGATTTCAGCGGAAAATTAGAATGGGTTGAGAGAGATAATTTCGGTATTATCCACGAGTTTTAGAAATATACTTTTTTGTACACTTAATATATTTTTGAATATGACTGACGACAAGAAGAATGTCAACAATAATGAACTAATAATAAATGAATTGCATGCGTGCTACCCCGGTCCGTTATTAGCCAAAGAATTGTCCCGTACCCTGAAATGGTCTATGGATGCCGTTTACCGCCGCATCAGGGGAGAAGTGCCTTTCACATTTGACGAAGTTTTAAAAATCACAAAAAATCTGAGAGTGTCTCTCGACAACTTGATTCCCAAAAAAGATGTGGTAAATAATAACATCATCTTCACGATAAGCCTCGACCATTTACACGTGAATGACGAGCCATCCCCGAATAGGGGCAACATATTATCGCACTACTACGAGAATATGAGGATAATAAACACTCGCCTTAGCGAATTTATTAAGGATAAAAAAAACTCCACAATAAAACTCGCCTATAACTTTATTCCGAGCGCCTTCTATTTGGAATATCCCGAACTGAAACACTTCATGATGTTTCAATGGATGTACCAATACGACAAGTCTTTTTTGTTCAATTCTATTTCGCAACTGAAAATCAAGGAAGACACGATAGCGTTGAATTCCTTGAGGCAAGCGGTGCTGCACAATTTTAAGAATAGCGAATATGTATTGGACAGGCACATATTCCAATCGATGGTCGATGACATCCTCTACTTTGTGCGTATCGGGTTGATAACCCCTAACGAACTGACTGCGTTG
>JAISYO010000201.1 GCA_031269865.1 Dysgonamonadaceae bacterium
GTAGAATTGATTTTGCTACTCGACGAGTTTGGTTACCCGCCCGTAGAGCGTGATGAAGTATATGTCGAAATCTTTGAACAGGCAGAGAATTTCAAGAAAAATAGAAGGTAAAAAGGTGGCATTATTTGCAACACATTTACGACATATTATATGTAATTGATTTATAATCAGTATGATTTGGTTTTGAATAGGTGAAGTCGATAAATTATTCTCAAACAGATATTCCGAAAACTTCAAGCAGACCTTGATTGTTCCGGGCAATCACGAGTTTTACAAAAGCGGCAATGTCGGAACTCTCAAATACGGCTGTATCGCTGATTCGCCCAAACGTAAAGTGCTATTACAATACTGTTGTTACGATTGACAACGTTGATTTTATCCTTTGTACGCTTTGGGCTGATATTCCGCCCGAAAATCAGTTTATTACACAACAAGGTGTATCCGACTTTTATCGAATCGCATATAAAGGACTTTTGCTTACTGCATCGTGTTTCAATCAGTTACACAAAGAATCGGATTTACGGACATTCGCACCGCAATATGCCCGAAATTGATATTAACGGAACAAAGGTGCTGTGCAATCAGTTTGGGTATGTCAGGCAGCACGAGAATACGTCGTTTAATCGAAAAGCGATTATCGAATTATGACAATCCCCGAAGTTGTATGCAAATTGTATGTACCATAAAAGAAAAAGGACTTACATTTTACTGTAAGTCCTTGATTATCATCGTGGGCGTTGACGGATTCGAACCGCCGACCCTCTGCTTGTAAGGCAGATGCTCTGAACCAGCTGAGCTAAACGCCCGAAATTTTAATGAACTCTTTTCGCTTCTTCATTTCTGAAAGGCGGTGCAAAGATATACTCTTTTTGTTTGCTCGCAAAATTTTTATGATTTTTTTTGCCGATTTTTTTTCTGTCACTATAATAAATCACTATTTTTGTGCTTCCAAATTAGGTTAAATCAGGTATGGGACACGATAAAAAGTTTTTCTACCCCAATTTTAGGAAAGAATTAATTTAAAGATGCGTGATTTAGTAAGCCGGAAAGTGATTTCCGCTTATTAAAATTATCGAAAAAAGCTAGCCGCCTCTGCAATGAAGTTGAACGAATTGACAGCCATCGCGCCCATTGACGGAAGATATCGGGATAAAACAGAAGAATTAGCCCCGTTCTTTTCCGAATATGCCCTCATAAAATACCGCGTCCACGTGGAAGTGGAATATTTCATTGCTCTTTGCAAGGAAGGGATTTCTTCGTTGGGGGAAGTAAGGGAAGAATCGTTTGACAAGTTGCGCGACTTGGTGGCAAATTTCTCTGAAAACGACGCCCTGCGCGTGAAGGAAATCGAAAAGATGACAAACCACGACGTGAAAGCGGTAGAATATTTCTTGAAGGAAAAATTCGATGGGCTGCATTTGGAAAAATACAAAGAATTTATCCACTTCGGACTTACTTCGCAAGACATCAACAACACTTCCACGCCTTTAATGTGGAAAGACGCCTTGCGGTTGGTATATATCCCACAGGTTGAAGTTTTAGCCGACTTATTGGAAAAATACGCCGAAGAATGGAAAGATGTCCCTATGTTGGCACGCACGCACGGGCAACCGGCGTCGCCAACACGGTTGGGCAAAGAGATAAAAGTTTTCGCGTACCGGTTGCGCAAACAAATAGAAGTGGCAAAGCACATTGCAGTCACTGCCAAATTCGGCGGTGCCACGGGCAATTTCAACGCGCATCACGTTGCGTATCCGCATATCCAATGGAACGAGTTTGCCAATCGTTTTCTCGCGCAACACCTCGGCTTGGCACGCGAGCAATACACCACGCAAATATCCAACTACGATATCCTCGCCGCCTCGTTCGACGCCTTGAAGCGCATCAACACGATACTGCTCGATTTGAACCGCGACGTATGGCAATACATTTCGATGGAATACTTCAAGCAGCGCATCAAAGAGGGCGAAGTGGGTTCGTCGGCGATGCCGCACAAAGTGAACCCCATTGATTTCGAAAACGCGGAAGGCAACCTCGGCATCGCCAACGCCCTGCTCGAACATTTGGCTGCCAAACTGCCCGTATCGCGCTTGCAACGCGATTTGACGGATTCCACCGTCATTCGCAACGTAGGCGTACCATTGGCTCACGGATTAATTGCGCTGAAAAGTACAACAAAAGGACTGAATAAATTGTTATTGAACAAAGAGGCTATCGACAGGGAACTAAACGACAATTGGGCAGTAGTCGCCGAAGGAATACAGACGATCTTGCGGCGCGAAGGATACCCCAAACCCTACGAAGCGTTAAAGGCATTGACACGTACAAACGCGCATATCACGGAAAAAAGCATCTCGGATTTTATCGACACGCTAACCGTGAATGACGCGATAAAGAAAGAATTGAAAAATATCACGCCACAAAATTATACAGGCATATAAGAAAAAGGAAAATAAATTTAAACATAGGATTTTGCGACAGGGGGGATTTTCCCCTCGTCCTCTCACAAAAATTTTAGGTAAAAAAACGAATAACCGTGAGGTTAAAATTAAAATAATTGAAACAACAAACTAATTAAACAACAAAGAAAATGAACGACGAAGAATTGCGCCCAAGACGTAGTTACGACAATGCGCACAACGAAAGACACGTTTCTTCAAACAGGGATTACAGCAATGAAAGAAGAACGCCACGTGAAGGTGGGCAGAATTATTATGGAAATTCGCCCGAAAGAAAGTACAACAACCGTCCCTACTCGAACGATAACCGTCCGTACAACGGAGGGCATAACGCCGGGGGGGACGATGAAACCCCCAAACGCCGTCCGCGTGTAGGCGAGCGTGAGCGCATTGCTTACGGCAACCAAGGGGGACAGAGAGATTATCAAGGAGGTCAAAGAGATTATCAGGGAGGTCAAAGAGATTACAGAGATCAACGAGACCGGAGCTATGGCGGAGGAAACTCTGAGCGGGGAAACAATTATCCGTCAAGAAGTTATGGCAACCGTGGTGGTGGTTATGGCAACAATAATAACCGCGGCGGTGGTTACAACAACAACAACCGCGGGGGCTATAACAACAATTACAACCCAAGAGGCCCGCGCCCTGCCGGTGGGGACAAAGTACCTGCCAAGAAAAAGATTTTCAAGCAGATAAAGTACAAGGAAAATGCCGATCCAAACGCACCTATCCGCTTGAACAAATACTTGGCTAACGCCGGAGTGGCATCGCGCCGCGAAGCCGACGAATTTATCCAAGCCGGCGTTGTGAAAGTGAACGGGAACGTCGTTACCGAATTGGGTACAAAAATCACTCGTGCCGACGAGGTAACATTCCACGATCAGCCCGTCCGCCTCGAAAGCAAAGTTTATGTGCTGCTCAACAAGCCGAAAGGTTTCGTAACCACCACCGATGATCCCGAAAACCGCAAGACGGTTATGGAATTGGTAAAAAGTGCGTGTTCGGAACGCATATACCCCGTTGGACGGCTCGATCGCGCTACTTCGGGCGTATTGCTTTTGACGAACGACGGCGATTTGGCATCGAAACTCACGCACCCCAAATACGAAAAACGGAAGATTTATCAGGTTTGGCTCGACAAACCCGTAGCGATGGAAGATATGCAGTCCATTGCCGACGGCATTGAGTTGGACGACGGCGAAATCCACGCCGACGCCATCAGCTACGTAACCGAGGAAGATCTGAGTCAGGTGGGAGTCGAGATACATTCCGGGCGCAACCGCGTAGTTCGCCGTGTCTTCGAAAAACTTGGCTATCGCGTCGTGAAGCTCGATCGGGTGTATTTCGCCGGGCTGACGAAGAAAAACCTTTCGCGCGGAAAATGGCGTTACCTGTCGGAAAAAGAAGTGAATATGCTTCGTATGGGAGCTTTCGACTAAGCGTTTCCCGATTAAGACAAACAACAGAAAAACAATAAACTATCATTCAATAGATCTGTGAAAATCCCTTCGGCAACGAAAGGATTTTCGCAGATAAATGTATTTATGAAACACATTAACAGAACCAAGATTGCCGATTTGCTGACCCGCGAAGATTTCGGCGCGGAAGTAAACGTGAAAGGCTGGGTGCGTACCCGCCGCGGAAACAAGCAGGTAAACTTCGTCGCTTTGAACGATGGATCCACGATAAACAACGTGCAGATCGTCATTGATTTAGCCAAGTTCGACGAGGAAACCTTGAAGCCGATAACCACGGGGGCCTGCATCAACGTGAACGGTCGGCTGCTAGAGTCGATGGGACAAGGACAACGCGCCGAGATCCACGCCGAAGAAATTCAAGTTTACGGCACGGCTGATCCGGGCACTTATCCCTTGCAGAAAAAAGGGCATTCGCTCGAATTTTTGCGCGAGATAGCGCACCTGCGCCCGCGGACGAACACCTTCGGCGCGATTTTCAGAATGCGCCACCACTTGTCTTTCGCGATTCACAAATACTTCAACGACAGAGGATTCTATTATTTTCACACGCCCATCGTTACGGCTTCCGATGCCGAAGGTGCAGGATCAATGTTTGAAGTTTCCACGCTCGATTTCAATAAATTGCCTTATGGCGAGGACGGGAAAGTCGATTTTTCGCAGGATTTCTTCGGACGCCAAACCAACCTCACGGTTTCGGGACAGCTC
>JAISYO010000042.1 GCA_031269865.1 Dysgonamonadaceae bacterium
AATTAAAATTTAGGGACGCATTAGGAACTGATTTAGAAAAGATTGTTGAAATATATAATTCGACAATTTCTTCCAGAATGGTTACGGCTGATACGGAAAATGTATCAGTTGAAAGCAGACAAAAATGGTTTAATGAACATAATTCATCGAAAAGGCCGCTTTGGATTGTTGAAAATAAATTAGATGAAATAATTGGCTGGGTGAGTTTTCAATCATTTTATGGACGACCTGCTTATAATGCCACGGTTGAAATCAGCATTTATTTAAAGACAGAGCAAAGAAACAAAGGATTGGGAAAACAAATTCTTCAATATTGCATTGACAATGCTCCCAAATTTGGAATCAAAACCGTACTCGGATTTATTTTTTCACACAATGAACCCAGTCTGAAATTATTCAGGCATTTTGGGTTTGAAGATTGGGGAACACTTCCAAACATTGCAACACTTGACGGACAAGAATATGGATTAACAATTTTAGGAAAAAGGATATTATAAAGCAAAATAATGGAGTACGGGGGTACGGCACATAACAGGACTGTTTACGCTTCGCCGCTGGTAGGCGGCTCGGGGTTCCGTTCACCTAGGTCATTCCGCTTCGCTCCATTCCCACGCCATTATTCCGCCACATTTTTGCAGCCCTGGTCTTGCTGCGCAAAGCCCTTATTCGGGCTGCAAAAACGTCGCAAACAACCGGAACGTTATGTGCAATTTGGGCTATTTTTTTATAGAAAATATATTGACAAAATGATTAAATGGGTATAATATTAAAGAACTATGGAAAAACCAAGAATATTTACAACTTCATTTGCAAGTGTTTATCCGTTTTATATTCAAAAAGCGGAAAAAAAGGGACGCACAAAAACAGAAGTAGATACTGTCATTTGTTGGTTGACAGGATATAATCAACCAACATTACGGCAACAAATTGATAATAATAATGATTTTGAAACATTTTTCGCACAAGCGCCGCAAATCAATCCAAATGCTTCAAAAATTACAGGAAAAATATGTGGTTATCGTGTGGAAGAAATTGAAGATAAACTTATGCAAAAGATACGTTGGTTAGATAAATTAATTGATGAACTGGCAAAAGGAAAACCAATGGAAAAAATTTTAAAGAATAAAATTTAAACACTTTGTTGCAAGATAAAAACATTATTGAAAAAAGATGATGAAATTAAAAGAACAAAATATACAAAAATGTTTTATGGAATATTGGACAAATAAAATATGACATATCGGGCTAAAAACACAAATGCACAACAGGTATAAGTTGTACCTTTCAACTACCTTCCCCCATTTTGCCTTTCTGCCGAAATAACGGACGACAAAATGAAAAAACAAGGATTTGGCATCGTTTTTGCTCATATACTTGAATAGGATAAAAAGAAAAAGACTATATTTGTAGTCGATATTTGTATGGAAGGAAGGGAAACAAATGGACAATAACTTTTCACAACGAGTCAGAGACATCATTGCGTACAGTCGCGAAGAGGCGGGACGGTTGCAGAACAACTACATCGGACCCGAACACCTCTTGTTGGGTATCCTGCGCGATGGCGAAGGACGAGCCGTGCAGGTGCTGCAAGATTTCGACGTGGATCTGAACGAGTTGAAAGAATATATAGATGCGCAGGTGTGCCGTCAATTGCAAGAACCTTATGACGGACGAAACGAACTTGTCATCAACAAAGATACCGAGAAAGCCCTCAAACTGAGCATTCTCGAAGCAAGGCTGACAAAAAGCCCCGAAACCGATTCGGAACACGTCTTGCTTGCCCTGCTAAAAGATAAAAATACATTGATAAACAGCATTTTATCGCAGTTCAAGCTCGACTATTCAAACACTTTTTTGTACGTAAAAAGCATTTCGGAAGCGCGGGGCGAAGACAACAAAACGGATTCCTATCCGCAGATGGGCACCAACTTCAACGACGATGACGACGACGACGAGATGCAAGAAAAATCGCCCTTCAACCCCAGCGGCGAAAAAAGCAGCATTCCGCATACGAAATCCTCGTCCGACACCCCCGTTATCGACAATTTCGGGACGGACATCACTCGCGCCGCAATGGAAAACCGCCTCGATCCGATTGTCGGCAGGGAAAAGGAAATAGAACGCATTGCGCAGATACTCAGTCGCCGAAAGAAAAACAACCCGGTGCTGATTGGCGATCCGGGCGTGGGAAAATCCGCCATCGTGGACGGCTTGGCGTTGCGCATCATACAGAAAAAAGTATCGCGAACCTTGTTCGACAAACGTGTCATCGCGCTCGATATGGCTTCCATCGTCGCCGGCACGAAATACCGCGGACAATTCGAGGAACGCATCAAAGCCATTCTCAACGAATTATCTAAAAATCCGAACATTATCCTTTTCATCGACGAGATACACACCATCGTCGGCGCGGGTGGCGCAGCCGGATCACTCGACGCCGCCAATATGCTGAAACCCGCCTTGGCACGCGGCGAAATACAGTGCATCGGCGCCACCACATTGGACGAGTATCGGAAAAACATTGAGAAAGACGGCGCGTTGGAACGCCGTTTCCAAAAAGTGATTGTCGATCCGACAACGGTTGCAGAAACCTTGCAGATCCTCAAAAACATCAAGGAACGTTACGAAGAGCATCACAACGTGCGCTACACCGACGAAGCCTTGGACGCTTGCGTAAAACTAACCGACCGCTACATTACCGATCGCAATTTCCCCGACAAAGCCATCGACGCCCTGGACGAAGCAGGGGCGCGTGTACACATTTCTAACATCGTGATTCCAAAAACCATAGAGGAAATGGAAATCGGGTTGAAAGAGGTGGAACGTCAGAAAACCGAAGCCGTGAAAGCGCAAAAATACGAATTGGCTGCCGGATACCGCGACAAACAGCGTCAGCTCATGCTCGCGCTCGAAGCCGAAGAAGAACGTTGGCGCAAGGAAATCCGCGAAAAGCCGGAAATCGTCGATGAAGAAAAAGTGGCAGAAGTGGTTGCCATGATGTCAGGCGTACCCGTCCAACGGATCGCCCAAGCCGAAGGACAGAAACTGTTGGAAATGCGCGAGGTGTTGAAATCGCAAATCATCGGGCAGGACGAGGCGGTGGACAAAATCGTGAAAGCCATACAACGCAACCGCGTGGGGCTGAAAGATCCGAACAAACCGATAGGCACGTTCATGTTCCTCGGACCGACAGGCGTTGGCAAAACCCACTTGGCGAAGAAGTTGGCGAAATATCTCTTTGACTCGTCCGAAAACCTTATCCGCATCGACATGAGCGAGTACATGGAAAAATTTACCGTGTCGCGCCTCGTGGGTGCACCGCCGGGATACGTCGGCTACGAAGAAGGCGGACAACTGACTGAAAAAGTGCGCCGCCGCCCCTATTCCGTGGTGTTGCTCGACGAGATTGAAAAAGCGCACCCCGACGTGTTCAACATCTTGTTGCAGATTTTGGACGAAGGGCTTGTAACGGACAGCTTGGGAAGAAGGATTGATTTCAAAAACACGATCCTCATTATGACTTCCAACATCGGAAGCCGTCAGCTGAAAGATTTCGGACGCGGCGTAGGCTTCAACACCAACAACGACGTGTCGGACACCGAGTATTCGCGAAGCGTAATCCAAAAGGCGTTGAACAAAGCCTTTGCACCCGAATTTTTGAACCGCGTGGACGACATCGTAATGTTTGATCAGTTGAGCAAGGAATCCATTTACAAAATCATCGATCTCGAACTCAACGGACTCTACAAACGCATCGCCGATTTGGGCTACAAAATAGAAATTACCGACGGCGCGAAAGAATTTATCGCCAACAAAGGCTACGACGTGCAGTTTGGCGCACGCCCGTTGAAACGCGCCATTCAAAAATACATCGAGGACGAGATGGCAGAGATGATTATCCGCACCGGAGTAAAAGAAGGCAAAACAGTGATGGTTGATTTCGACAACGAAAAGCAACAAATTACGATGAAAATGGCGGAAGAAGAAATGAAAACGGAATAGTTTCATCTTCATATATTTGAAAACGGAACGGCTGAAAGTCATTCCGTTTTTTTTAATGTTTTATAAAAAATTATTGCGTATATAAAATTTATTTTTTACCTTTGCCGCGAGAAGGTTTGAATACGTCAATTTTTTGAGATAACGATACTATTTCTATTATGAGCATACATACATACATACATACATACATACATACATACATACATACATACATACATACGTAACAAAATTACTATATATATTAAAAAAATCGGTTGCGCACCAAATTTGGAGCGCAACCGATTTTTTTATGTCAAAAATTAAGCGTTCATTATTTTTTTGTTTAACTTAAAAATTATTTTTTTATGGAAAGATTCAGAAAGAAGATGGTATTTGCATTGATCGCGTTGTCGCTGTTTTGCGGCGCAGTCGCCAATGTATATGCCGAAGTGAAGAACGAAGCCGTTCAACAGCAAGCGCAGTTGAAAGGTAATGTTTCCGATGAAGCAGGTCCCATAATCGGGGCGACTGTTTCCATTGTAGGAAAGACAGTCGGGACTGTAACCGACACTGATGGTAACTTTACCCTTTCGGGAGTTACGAGAGGCGACGTAATCCGGATTTCGTATCTGGGTTATGTTCCGCAAGACATTACGTATTCGGGGCAAGCCTCGTTGAACGTAGTTCTGGTAGAAAACGAAAAAGAGCTTGACGAAGTCGTGGTAACCGCCTTGGGAATCAAGCGCGATTCTCGTGCGCTCGGCTACGCCACCAGTACGATTAAAGGAGACGATATGATTAAAGCGGGCGTTA
>JAISYO010000118.1 GCA_031269865.1 Dysgonamonadaceae bacterium
CACGGTTCTTTTGGACTGGCTGCAATCTTTAAATGCACCCAAATTGACGGATAACGATAGAATTGAACTGCTGAGTGAATACCTGGATATAACTTTCCCAAACGTATATTTTATTGAAACGGAACTTGAACAATGGATAAAACGCACCCTGTAACAATCTATTGGAAAATTGCCATCATTTGCAGCCTGCTGGCGTTGCTGCTCCCTGACTTACACGGGCAGGAAAAGGACGAGGCGGTTAAAACTATCGTGCAAACCGGACACACCGCGCCAATCATTGATTTTGACGTGAGCTCCGACGGTAAATATTTGGTTTCCACTGATATGATCCGCCATATAATTATTTGGGATTTGAAACGGGGAAAACAGCTGATCGCCGACTTGCAACGTAGTGGCAAGCAGGAAGGAATTACCAGCGTCAATTTCAATCCTCGCAATTCGGAACAGTTATATGGCGGAGAAAACCGCCATGCCTCATTGAAGCGCGAACTGTTCAGTATCTACAACTGGCGAAACAACGATAAAGTGGGGATAATCGCCAACAGCGAAATTGCCGAGCCTTTGCATCGGCTTTCCAATGTGGAATACCGCGGGCAGCGCGATTGTTCTGTCGGCGCATTTGACACCCGGACGAACGACAGCCTGATGCAGTATAAAGGCTACGTCGCCCCCCTCTTCCATGCTTCCATCAACCGGAACGACAGTTTGCTGCTTGTGATAGAAAACAATCCGCAGATATGGGATTTGACCAAAATGCAGTTATCCAGAAGATTGCCTTATAAAGCCGAATTACTGAAAGATACCTCTATCGTATATATCAACGACAGGGTAAGCCCGGTTGCTAAAAATCGTAATTTTAAAAAAGAGGAATTAATAAAAAACCCCAATGCAGGGGACGAGCATCTTAAATATGGATACAAAACATTTTATGAAGGACATTTTTTTGACGATAAAATAGTGATAGGAGGATACGGACAATATGTAACCGTTTGGGATACAGAGGCAAATTTACTGTCTTCGGTTCGTTCCGAAGGTTATCCCATCTTTTCCGTTGATGTGAAAGATAACACACTGTTAGCCGCTACTTTTAAAGGCTTGTGCCTTGGAAATATAAACTCGCCTCAACTGGTGCTTGTCCCTGATTCTGACCGTTATAAAGCGATTTACTGTGCAAAATTCATTCCGGGAACCGATCATTTCGTGTCCGGTTATGACCGGGGGGAAATCTGTATGGGCAACGTCAATGATTTGCCGGACATGAAATGGCTGAGAAAAGGATTCCAACATACCATCATCTCAGTTCAGCCCGACAGCAAAAGCAAAAATATTCTGGCTGTCGGCGAATGGGGTCAAATCTTACAGTACAACTTTAAGGAAAACAGCTGGTTACGCTATACAGACCCCTATGCACAAGCCCGCGTGAGCAGTTGTGCATTTATCAATGACAATATCATTGCCGCCGGTTCCAACGAAGGCTTTATGGCATTGTGGAACAAGGGCGAAAAACAACATTTCAAGCTGATCAAAGCCCATAACGGGGAAATTACGTCTATTATCCAGTCTAACGACAAACGCTTTATCATTACATCTTCCAACGACGGAACAGTAAAAATCTGGAACAGCGCTACTTATGAAGAAATCGCAAAATTGATTGCCCTTGAAAACAGCAACGAATATATCGTGATGACGCCCGATAATTATTACAAAGCATCACAGGACTGTTCTCATGCCGTTCATTTTGTGAAAGGACGCGAACTTTACGAATACGACCAGTTTGATTTGAAATACAACCGCCCCGATATAATCATGGAACGCATGGGCAAGGCATCGCCCAAAATGGTGGAACTCTATCGCAAGGCATATTACAAACGACTGAAAAAGATGAACTTCACGGAAGAAATGCTGTCGAGCGATTTTCACACGCCCGATTTGGAAATTACCAATGCCCGCAACATTCCCGCTAAAACAGCGACACGAAATATCAGTTTAAATATCAAAGCAAACGACAGCAAATACCGGCTCAACCGTTTATTCGTTTGGCTCAATGGCGTTCCTGTTTATGGGGTGCGCGGACTGTCGATTGATGCCGCCCCAAACAAAGAATTGCTAAAAACACTTGATTTGGAGCTAATTGCCGGAACAAACCGAATAGATGTTTCCTGTTTGAACGAAAAAGGGGCGGAATCTTATAAACAAACTGTCGAAATATCCTGTCAGGCAGCTACCGGATCCCCCGATCTTTATATCGTTGGCATTGGTGTTTCAACGTATAAAAATACCTCATACAACTTAAATTACGCCGACAAAGATGCGCAGGACATATCCAACCTGTTCGCCGGATCGAACGCCGGACAATACAACAATATTTACAGCAAAATATTAACCAACGAACAGGTAACCCGCCAATCGGTAACAGCCGTCAAAGACTTTTTGAAAACGGCAAAACACAATGATGTGGTTATTCTCTTTTACGCCGGACACGGCATATTAGACGGCAATATGGACTATTTTTTAGCCATGTCGGATATGGATTTTGAAAAACCTGCCGAGAAAGGACTGGCTTTTGAAGATTTTGAAATGCTGCTTGACAATATCAAACCGCTGAAAAAAATGATGATGATCGATGCCTGTCATTCCGGCGAAATCGACAAGGATGAATACCTTGCTCAAAACACATCGGCAACGGAACCCGTCGATGTGGTTTTCCGCAATGTGGGACAAGGTATAAGGCAGATTGAAGATGTAAGCGTTGAGCAAGCAAACGAATTGCTGAACGACCTGTTTTCGGATATTCGCCGTGGCGTAGGCGCAACAATTCTGTCAAGCGCGGGCGGCGCAGAGGCGGCGGTCGAAAGCGACAAGTGGCAGAACGGACTTTTCACGTATGTGCTGAAAGAAGCCCTATCGGAAAAGCAAGCCGATAGTAACGGCGACGGCGTTATCACTACAAACGAACTGAATCTTTATGCCCGCGAAAAAGTTTTTTCACTCTCACAAGGAAGGCAAAAACCGACGTCGCGAATCAATAACAAGCAATATGAATTTACTTTGATTGAATAACCATAGCATGAGATTTTTAAGAATTTATATCATTGCCTTTGTTTTTTCATTGATCGCGAGTGCCAATAAAAGTATCGCCTCCGACAATCATTATATCGAAATCATCTACATTGTGCGCAAAGGGATAGCACCCGACGTTTCGGACGGCGAAAACTCCGTTAAGGCAGCCAATATAAATCCTTATTTTAATGCTGTTTATGAAACAAGCCAGGCATATTCTCAAACAATTGGTTTGCAATTGTCGGCATCCATTTTGGGATGTTCCGAACAGGTAAAAGTGATTGAGGCTAATCTGCTGTTTCACTTGCAAAAACTGGGTGTGCAAAAAGAAGAAATACTTAAAGTCCCCTGTTCCGGAGAAATATTCGGCGGAACTATCAACGAGTATAAAAAAGCGTTGTATCTATTAAGATCTGTTTCCGCAGATGATTACACCGTGAAAAGTCCGCTCATTGATTCGCTGCTGCCTCTATGCCGTTTTAACTGGGATGTCAAGGGCGTTAATGCTTCAATCGGCATGGTTGAAGAAGAAATTAGAAGAAAATAATAATAAATAACGCTAAAAAATCAATAAATGAAAAAAATTCTTATTGCTTCATTCTTGTTTGCGCATTTTGGTTTTCCTCTTTTTATCCGAGCGCAACAAACATCGAACGATGAACAGATTTTATCGAAACTGAAAAAAGCGCAAGCACAGATTGATGCGAAAAAACCGGATAAAGCGGCAATCTTGCTCAACGAAGCATACGAATATTTCAGGACCAATTATAGGGATACCGGAGTAGTATTTATTCTTAGTATGTATTGCAATCAAAAATTATTGTATGCGGTTGGCGCCGCCGATAAAAAAGCGGCGGATTTGTACAACAAAATACACAGCCGCAGTCCAAAATTGGAAGACCAAACCGATGCAAAAAAGAATATGATTGTGGCGTACAACAATCTACTTCGCGAATCGTCTGTGAAATTAAAATATCCTGCTTATAATCTTATGGAAGCCAAACTGTTTCTCTTGAAAGCAAAACAAAAAATGCCGATACAGGCAACGCCGGAAGAACAAGAGGCCTTGGATTTATGCGGTTTCGATTTCAGTATGGAACATATTGACAAATCCCTTCAAACAATAGAAAAACGCTTGCCGGAATTTAATAATGAAGAATTGTGTAAAGTAAGTGAAAACTCTAATGTAACGGTCGGATATAATCTTTATGAATTGGCGGCAAAAAACGGTAGCGTGAAAGGAAGCGTTTTCGCCGGATATTGCGCGGAAAACGGCATAGGGTGTCCGAAAAATTACGAAAAAGCTCGCCATTATTATCAGGTCGCAACCGATGCCGGCGATGTCAAAGGAGCCTGCTTTTTGGCAGCCCTTTACTTTTACGGGAAAGGCGTTGAACAGGACAAACAAAAAGCGGCGCAAATACTTACGCCGATAGAAGGCAAAGAAGAATTTGATAAGTGGGGCGGTTCCTACATTATGGCAAATTTGTACGAAACCGGCACGGGTGTTATGAAAAACAAGGATAAAGCCCTAATGTACTACATGGAAGCGGCTGAAAATCATTTTTCCAAAAAAGAAAAAGAAGATGCTTATGAACAATACAAAAAAATAATGCAGGAAAACGAAAATAAATCGTTGGAGGAAAGCCTCAAAGACAAGGATATTTCTCATTTTACAGGAAAAGAATTACAAGAAATAGCTTTGAATTACGAATATTACGGAAATATGGAATCTGCAAAAAAATATTTCCATCTTGCCGCCGGCAAAAAAGATGGTTTTTCATGCAATCATTTGGGTATCTTGTATTCCTCCGATAAAAGCGCGAATCTGTCTAAACAAGCAACGGAATGTTTCAAACTAGGTGCGGAAGCTGGTTACGGACCTGCCATATATAACTATGCACGGGCTTTATATTACGGTATCGGTGTTTATCCTGATATAGATGCAGCAAACGGCTATGCCGAGCAGTATTTTCAAATTGTAGAAAATGGCAAACATACCGACTTTCAGAAAAAAGAACTATTGACCGTTTATTCCGGTCCTTACAAAGAAGATGCCCTTCTCAAAGGCGCGGCGTTGCATGACGCTTATACAAATATTGAAAAAGAGCTTCTTTCAACAGGATTTTCAAACAGACAGGATAACACTGCTCACGCATTGTATTACTACGAACGGGCACGCGCCAAAGGGAGCAAAAAAGCGACAAGCAACATCGGTAATATCTATCAGTACGGGACAAATTCGATAAAACCGGACTATGAAAAAGCCTACAAATATTACACGGAAGCAATCCCTTATGAATGGGCTTATTATGGATTGGGCGAGATGTACGAAAAAGGACAGGGGGTAAAAGAAGACAGGGAGAAAGCCTTAGAATATTACCGATTGGCTGAAAAAACAGGTGATAATTATATAAAACAAGCTGTCTCTAAAAAACTCAAAACGCTTGGGGAAGACCATCTGCAAAAATAATACTCGTCCTGCCGAATTTGCAGTGTCTGTTGCACAACGAACAAAGTTAGAAGCTGTTTAAATTTTAACGAATTATTTTATTATAGTTTTTAAAGTTATTCTCAGCTACTTTTTTCTGTCGGGTTATCCCCTCGTTCCCCACCACCTGCATTTCGCATTTTGCGCAATCGAATTTCAAGTGGAATTTCGATTGTGCCGTCCGCAGATAGAGCGGTTCGGCAAAGGGCATTTTGTCTTTCGTTTCGCGTGGACACCAACCCAAGGCAAATTTCAGGCAGTGCCGCGTGAACATTAGGGGGACGTTTTTTTGCGGTTTTTGCTCGAATGCGGGCTGCAACACCTTGGCGTTGTGCGCGGCGAAAAACGCGAGGCTTTTTTCGTTCATCACGTTGCCGAGATACGTCAGTTCCTTTTGCGGAAAAGCGTGCGAAGTGAGCTTTATCTGTTTGATTTCCTGTCGGTAATTGATTTTCCGAAGCCTTTCCAATTCCGCCACCAATCGTTTCCGCCACTCGCCCAACAGCGACGAAGGGATAAAGCACTCGTCCGAAAATTGAATGTCCACCCCCGAAATTTCGAAGATGGTATTTCCGGTTTTCGTCAATTGCGTGCGAATGTTTTCCCCCTGCGGTTTCTGCGCCTTTTGTTTTTCGCAATCCACCGCTACGACGGCGCAATTTCCGTCTTCGTCGAAAATTTCCAAGGCAAAACCGCGGGCAGTCTGCCCCATCGCAATCCGCGCCAATATTTTCCGCTCCGCCGATTTGCGCAAGAGGCGCGTTTCAAACTCGTGATCGTAATTCCGATAGATTTTCGCGCCGAGGTTTATATCCGGCATCTGCGCCGGAAATACGCGCTTGCCTTCGACGCGGTTCACGCGGAAACCGTTCAATCCGCCGCGATCGAAAAAGCAAAGCCCGTCGCCGTTATTGATTGTCTGTTTGGTGCTTATCGTGAGTTGTCCGCGCCCTTGTTCCTCGACTGTCCCAATGTATTCGCCGATGGATTTCGGCGATTCGAAAGCCCAAATATCGCGCCCGCGCCCTTGCGAGAAGTATCCAGTAAACCCGCGGTTGAAACTTTTTGCCAAATCGGGTTGGAAATCAATGCTCGATTTTCCCGAAGAAGAGCGCGTAAATTCCTGTCGGCGAGCGAAAATGGCATCGAGTTTTTGACGGTATGCCGCCGTAACGTTTTTCAGGTAGGACAACTCTTTCAGCCGCCCCTCAATTTTCAACGACGAAACGCCAGCATCGAGCAAGGCTTCCAATTGATCGCTCATATTCAAGTCCTTCATCGAGAGCAGGTGGGCGTTTTCGCGAATGATTTTTCCTTCGGAATCAAGCAAATCGAAGGGCAAGCGACACATTTGGGCGCATTCCCCCCTATTGGCACTCCGTCCCATAATCGCCTGGCTGATATAGCATTGTCCGCTGTATGAAACGCATAGCGCACCGTGCACGAAGGCTTCGAGGGGAATTGTCGTTTGCGATGAGATTTCGGCAATGCCGCCGAGGGAAAGCTCACGCGCCAACACCACCCGCGAAAAACCTGCATCTTCCAAAAAACGAACCTTGTCCGCCGTCCGATTGTCGGTTTGCGTGCTCGCGTGTAGCGGAATGGGCGGTAAATCCAACTGCAAGATGCCCATATCCTGCACGACAAGGGTATCGACTTTCAGGCGGTAAAGTTCCCAAATCAATTTCTCGACTTGCGGTAGTTCCTTGTCCTTCAAGATGATATTGACTGCCGCATACACTTTCGCGTTGAATTGGTGGGCGAAAGCCGTCAGTTCCCCAATGTCTTCCACCGAATTTCCGGCGGCGGCACGCGCACTAAACCCCTCAACGCCAATGTAAACAGCATCTGCTCCGTGCAAAACAGCCTCCATCCCTGCCTCTTTGTTCTTGGCAGGGGACAACAATTCTATCTTGCGGACGGATTTCATAGCTTGTTCGAGCGAGAGGTGTCAAAGTTCCACAAGGTTCTGTATGTCAGCCATATCGAAAGGCGTAGCCTGATACACGAAATAGTTGAGCCAATTCACGAACAACAAATTGGCATGGCTGCGCCAACGCACGACAGGCGGTTGCGAGGGATCGTCGTCGCGATAATAGTTTTTGGGGACTTTCACCGAATCGAGTCCCTTCGCCATATCGCGTGTGTATTCGTTGTGCAGGGTTAGCGGCGAATACTCTGAATGTCCGGTTACGTATAATTCCCTTCCGCCACGCGACGAAACAATGTACACCCCTGCCTCTTCCGATTCGGAAAGAATCGTCAGTTCGGGGCAACGTGCTATTTCGTTGCCACTCAGGGTAGTATGACGACTATGCGGTGCGTAAAACTCCTCGTCGAAACCGCGGAAAAGCGGGGACGCGGGTTGGTTGAGCGTGTGTTTGAAAACACCGAACAGCTTTTTGTCCAAGGGATATTTGTCGATGCCATAGAAATGATGCAGAGCCGCTTGCGCCGCCCAACAGATATAAAAAGTCGAGGTTACGTTAGTGTGCGCCCAATTGAAAATATCCGTGAGTTCGTCCCAATAATTTACCTCCTCGAAAGGCATCAGTTCCACCGGCGCACCGGTAACGATGAAACCATCGTAGAAATTGTCCCTGACGGTTGAAAAAGGAATGTAAAACTCCCTCAAATGCTCGATGGGCGTATGTTTCGAGGTGTGCGTTTCCAATTGCACGAAGTCTATCGTTACCTGCAAGGGGGAATTGGACAGCAGGCGTATCAAATCCGTTTCGGTGGTAACTTTCAGGGGCATCAGGTTGAGGACGGCAATCTTCAAGGGACGAATGTCCTGCGCGGTGGCGCGAAGTTCGTCCATCACAAAGATATGTTCCTTTTTCAGAATCTCTATCGCGGGCAGGTTATCGGGTAATTTTACGGGCATCTTTATTTAATGTGCTAATATGCTAATGTGCTAATATATAAATTTTTAATTCTCAATTTCTAATTTCTAACTCCCTTTTTTCTGCACGCTCCAACCGAATTTCCCGATTTCCTTTCCCAAACCATAATAATGTCCGTGGGAATACGCCAAGAGGCGGGCTTTTTCGAGGTCGAATTTGGCGGTGCCGGGATGGATAAAGGCTTCGTCGGCTTGAACGTTTACCACGTCGGCGATAAACATATCGTGCGAGCCGAGGCTCAGTATTTCTTTCACGCGGCACTCAATGTTCAACGGCGATTCTTCGATGGTGGGTGCGGAAATCATTTTCGATTTCCCTGGTGTGAGGTTCATCTCGTTGAATTTGTTGTAGTTGCGTCCAGAACGCACACCGCACCAATCGGTTTGCCGTGCCAACGCCTCAGTCGTCAGGTTAATCACAAACTCCATATTGCGCTTGATGATCGCATACGAGTGGCGTTCGGGGCGCACCGAGATGGAACACATTGGCGGATCGGAACAAATAGTACCTACCCAACTCAACGTGAGGATATTATATTCTTCGGGCGAATTTCCGCAACTAACCATTACGGCAGGCAAGGGATAAATCATCGTGCCCGGTTTCCAATCTTGTTTCATTTCAATCTTACTGATAATCAATGGACTACTTTAAAATTATATCTTCTTTTTCGATCCGTATCTCGCAATAATGACAGCGAAGTTTCACTTTTTCTTTGTCAATCACGTCGAAACGGGTAGGCATCGGCTCGTTGTTGGTAATGCACTTTGGGTTGTTGCACTTCACAATGTCGATGATGGTATCGGGAAGCGCAACGTTCTTTTTATCAACAACTTCGTACTCTTTTATAATGTTCAGGTTCACGTTGGGGGCAACGAGGGCGATGCGGTTGATTTCGTCTTCCCGAAAAAATTTGTCGGCGATTTTGATGATGCCCTTCTTCCCCATTTTTTTGCTCGTGAGATTGCTGCCGATGGTAATCGGGTTTCCCAATTTGTCGAGTTGCAGCAACGAAACCACCTTGAACACCTGATCGGACGGAATGTGATCGATGGACGTTCCGTTTTGCAATGCGGCTACCTGTAATTCTTTTTTCATATTTTATTTCCTCCCCTGCTTTTATTCCACTTCAATTCCCAATAAATCGCAAATTACCGCCTGACGAGTGAACATACCGTTTTTCGCCTGTTGGAAATAATAGGCTTTCGGGTTGTCGTCCACGTCCTGACTGATTTCCTTCACGCGCGGCAGCGGGTGCAGTACTTTCAGGTTCGGTTTGGAATCGGCGAGCATATCGTTGTGCAACACATAGACGTTTTTCACTTTCTCGTACTCCATCAAATCCGTGAAACGTTCGCGTTGCACGCGCGTCATATACAGAATGTCCACGCTGTTGATGGCTTCGGGCGAGAAATCCGAAAATTCGCGGTAGCGGATAGCGAGTTTGTCGCAAAACTGCTTGTATTTGTCGGGGATTTTCAACTCTTCGGGCGCAACAAAATGAAACGTCGGACGGAAATGCGCCAATCCTTGAATGAGCGAGTGTACGGCACGTCCATATTTCAAATCGCCGACGATGGTTATCGTGAGGTTTTCCAATGTCCCCTGCGTTTCGTAGATCGTGAACAAGTCGAGCAGCGTTTGCGTGGGGTGCTGATTGGCACCGTCCCCGGCATTGATGATGGGCACGGGCGAGATTTCCGAGGCGTAGCGTGCCGAACCTTCCAAATGGTGCCGCATAATGATGAGATCGGTGTAATTGCTAACCATCATAATGGTGTCTTTCAGCGATTCGCCTTTCGATGAACTGCTCGTCGCCGCGTCGGAAAACCCAACGATGCGTCCGCGCAAGCGGTTCACTGCCGTTTCGAAACTCAGGCGTGTCCGCGTGGAAGGTTCGAAAAACAAGGTGGCGCAAACCTTCCCCTGCAAATAATCGCGGTTGGGATTCGCCTTAAACTTGGCGGCGCTCTTCAAAATGCGAAGGATGTCGTCTTTTCCGTAATTACCAATATCAACTAAACTTCTGGGCTTCATAAAGCGATTTTTCGTGTGGGTGTTTTTGTTTACAAAAATAAGGAATTTTGCAGGAAAAGCAGGAAGATTCAACAAAAAAGATGCGATTATTTGCTTATTGGGTTGAAAAAGATGGTATTTTTATGCGATTGGGCGTTGTAGATAAGCGGATAATGTGCTAATTTGCTAATAATGGTTTTCCGTCATTCCGCGCTTACTAAAAAAACTCATTTGCACCTCATTTGCATTTAACAAAACAACCTCAGTAGCCAAGATTGCCCCCTTTCCCCCAACCTCATTACCTCATTATCCTCATCCCCACCCCCTATCCATAAAGAGAGGGGGGAATGTAAAAAAATCCGCGCTATCGGTGTCTTCGGCGTTCAAAGAAAGACGGAAGAAAAACGATTTGTTTGCTGTCTCTCATATTTTTCTTATCTTTGCATCCATGAAAAAACAGTTGGTAAATACGTTCAAGTACTTGCTGGTGGTAATTTTTTTGAGTTACTATCTGTCGGCTACTTGTTTTTACCATACGCATCATTTCGCATGGGGAACGGTAACGCATTCGCACTTGTATTTCCCCTTCGGCGATAATCCGCTGAACCATACGCACACGCAAACGCAATGTAATATCATCGCGCTGATGTCGCAATTTGTTTCTACCGGGGCGGTGGCGGCTCTTGTGCTGTTTGTCGCCGCGGCGGTCAGGATTGTTTATACGACTGTATATCATTATATTTCGTATCGAGTTTTTACTTTATCTCTCCTTCGCGCACCGCCTGCACGAGGATTTTGAGTTTCGAGTTCGGCGTCATTGCGCAGTGAAACAATCGTTAATATGGCGCAGGAGTCCCTAACGGGGACGTGATATTGGTAGAAACCGATTGCAATGCCCTCAACGCCGTCCCGTATGGGACGAAATGTGAAACATACTGATAATGTTGATATTCCGTACCTACGGCACAGCAATAATGATGTAATGACCTTTCTACCTACATTTTGTCCCTGACGGGACAGCCGGTTACTTTATTTTTTTAATCCCTAAATATTTAACGTTCAAATGAATAAATATATATTCACGTGCCTGTGGTGTGCTGTAACATTGGTGGCGTGCAATCAAAATAAGTCTGCTACGGAAAGTGCAGATATTCAGTACAAAAACGACACTATTATCGTGTCGGAAAACTCGCCTGTCTTGAAGGATTTAGTCGCCGAAAGCGCTCAGTTACATGATTTTTCGGCAGAGTTCAGGACAGTAGGAACAGTTCGTCCCGTTTCGGGTAAACTTGCGGGAATAGCCGCGCCGTTCGCAGGGCGTATCACCAAATCGTTTGTCCAACTGGGGCAAAAAGTCAATGTCGGCTCGCCTGTTTTTGAATTTGGCTCTTCGGAGTTTTACGAGGCTACGAAGGCTTATTTTGCCGCTCAATCGGCTAACGAACTTGCCAAAATCAACTACAACCGTCAATCGGAGTTAGCCGCAAACGGAGTAGCCGCTCAAAAAGATTTGGAACAGGCTAAAAACGAAGCCCTTATCGCGACGCAGGAGTTTGAACAGGCAAAAGCAACCCTGCAACTGTTCAACATTGATGTCGAATCACTTAAAATGGGGCAGCCGGTAAAAATAACCTCACCCATAGCGGGCGAAGTAATAAAAAGCAACATCACTGTCGGAAATTATACGAAAGAGGATTCGGAACCTGCGGTAGTCGTTGCCGATTTGTCGCGCGTGTGGATAACCGCGCTCGTCAAGGAACGGTATTTCGGCTCAATAAAATCGGGCGACCGCGTGGAGATTTTTACCAATGCGCAGCCCGAACACGTCATTTGGGGCTCTATTCATTATGTCGGCGAAATGCTCAACGAGGAAACGCGCTCGCTCGAAGTGATTGTAGAATGTAACAACGCCGACAGGGAACTGAAACTGGGGATGTTTTGCGAAGTTCATTTCCTGAGTTCGCCCTCAAAAGCACTTATCCTGCCGTCGTCGGCTATCTTGCAGGAACAGGACAACGATTACATCCTTATTGAACTGTCGCGAGGACGATACGTCAGGCGCAAAGTGGAAACGGAAACAGCCGGACACGACAGTTCGCGTATCATCAGCGGCGTCAGTGAGGGCGAAAAAGTGGTAGTCAAGGGTGGAATTTATCTAAATATGTAAGTTTATGGAAAAATTTATGAATACCCTCATTAACCGTCGCTGGTTGATGCTGACGATATTTGCTGTGCTTTCCTGCGTCGGATATTATTCGTGGCATCTGCTCGCTATTGACGCTTACCCCGACATTGCAGACGTTTCGGTAGGCGTTGCCACGCAGGTACCCGGACTTGCCGTTACGGAAGTCGAGCAACAGATAACAATCCCTCTTGAACGCGAACTCAACGGCATCCCGCGCCTGAAAGTGATGCGAAGCAAGAACTTTTTCGGACTGTCGAAAATTACCCTTGTCTTTGAGGATGGAACAGACGACTATTGGGCGCGCCAACGGGTTTTGGAGCGCATCAACGACATTGATTTACCTTTCGACGCTCAGCCCGGACTCGACCCGCTGACTTCGCCTACGGGCGAGATTTACCGCTATGTCGTTACCGGCGACCGCAGCCTGCGCGAACTTACCGACCTCAATCACTGGGTGATAATCCCACGCCTGAGGCAGATTCACGGCATTGCGGATGTGTCGAATTTCGGAGGCGTTACAACTCAGTTTCAGATAGAAATCAATCCCTACAAACTTGTAGAATACAATATTTCACTCGGCGAGATAACCGAATCTATCGAGCGCAACAACTCAAACGCGGGCGGCAGCACGCTGATACGCGGCGATTTGAGTTACGTTGTGCGCGGCGTGGGACTTGTGCGCGACCTGAAAGATTTGGGCGAACTGAAAGACGGAAACCTCGAACGCAAAGGTATTTTAGGCTATGTTGATAAAGAAATTAATTATCCCGACGGCGTTCAGGGAATGGTGCAACTGTTGCGTTACGAAAATCCGTCTCGCGTTCTCAAAGAGATAAACAAAGCTATTAAAGACCTGAATGATAATATTTTACCCAAAGACGTAAAATTACATACATTCTACGACCGTACCGAACTCGTCAATGCCACGCTCCACACCATTTCGCACACGCTTTCGTTCGGAATTATTCTCGTCATTGCCATTTTGATTATCTTCCTCGGCAGTCCGCGAGGCGCTTTGCTGGCTACCGTCACCATCCCCGTTTCGTTGCTTATTGCCTTTATTATGATGAAGATAACGGATATTCCCGCTAACCTTCTGTCGCTTGGGGCGATTGATTTCGGGATTATCGTGGACGGCACGATTGTGATGATGGAAACGATTCTCAAAAAGCGCGAGAAAAATCCCGACGAGCCTTTGAGCGAAGCAAGCATTGCCAAACGCGCTTCGCAAGTAGCCAAACCCGTCTTTTTCGCTACTCTGATTATCATTATCGCCTATCTGCCGCTGTTTGCCTTCGACCGCGTGGAGCAGAAACTCTTTACCCCAATGGCATTTACGCTGAGTTTCGCACTCTTGGGCGCCTTGGCGTCGGCTTTGATTCTGATTCCGGGTTTGACTTTTGCGGTTTACAAAAAGCCTCAGAAAGTCTATCACAACCGTTGGCTCGAAAAGTTGACGAATGTGTATCAAAAACAGACGGCAAAAATTATTGCATCCCCGCGAAAACTCATAGCGCCTGTTGCAGTGGTTTTGCTCGCTGTTGCAGGACTTTCGGTCTATGTGGGAAAAGATTTTTTGCCTGCGCTCGACGAGGGCAGCATCTGGATTCAGGTGCAGTTGCCGCCCGGACTGTCGCTCGAAAAATCGTCCGAAATGGCTACTACGCTCAGAGATTCGCTCAATAAATTCGACGAGGTAACATACGTGATGACTCAAACCGGACGCGACGACGAAGGAGTTTGCCCATTCTCGTTTTCGCATATCGAAGTGATGGTGGGACTTAAACCCTATAAAAAGTGGAAAAACGGACGAAAAAAAACCGATTTGGTTGCCGATATGTCATCGCTAATCGAGACGATGCCGGGGTACAGCGTAGGGTTTACCCAACCGATTATTGATATGGTTATGGACCAAATTGCAGGCGTGCACGGCGATTTGGCTATTCGCATCTGCGGCGAAGATATGGTTGAAAGCCGTCGCATAGCGGAACAGATAAAAAACTTGCTCGGAGAGATGGACGGCGTTTATGACGTAGGCATAGCGGAAGAACCGTTTATTCCTCAACTTCAAATACTTACCGACCGCGACAAAATAGCGCAATACGGACTCAACGTATCGGATGTAGCCGAACTGATAGAAGTTGCCATCGGCGGAAAAGCCATTTCGCAGGTCTTTATCGGCAGCAAAGTGTATGATGTGATTTGTCGTTACAACAATATCTCGCGCGACACTCCCGAAAAGATTGGCGCACTGATGCTTTCCTCGTCGTCGGGCACAATGATACCGCTTTCCGCTGTGGCGGAAGTGAAAACAACTACCGGTCCGAGCGTTATTTCACGCGAGAAGAATCAGCGTTTTGTTACGGTACAGATGAATTTGCGCGGGCGCGATTTAACCTCGTTTTTCAATGAAGCCCGCTCTGCGATAAACAGAGAGGTGAAGTACGACCACAAGAAGTTCAAGTTTGAGTGGGCGGGGCAGTTGGAAAACCAAAACCGCGCTTTCGGACGGTTAGCGGTAGTTGTGCCGATAACGCTTGCGGTAATGTTTATCTTTCTGTTTTTTACGTTTGGAAATTTCCGTCAGGCCGGCTTGCTGATTGGGATGTTGCCGTTGGCGGTTTTCGGCGGGATGCTGGCTTTGGTAGTGCGCGGGATGACGTTCAACGTGTCGTCGGCGGTAGGGTTTATCGCCCTCTTCGGCGTGGCAATACAAAATGGCGTCATAATGATTTCGCATATCAACAACCTGCGGGAAGAAGGGATGTCGCTGCTCGACGCCGTTGTCAGCGGTTCGCGCCACCGTTTCCGTCCTGTCCTGATGACCGCTTCGGTAGCCGTTTTGGGATTGTTGCCCGCGTCTATCAGCACAGGTATCGGCTCTGACGTACAGCGACCGCTCGCAACCGTCATCGTCTATGGCTTGCTCTTCGCAACCGTCATTACGCTCTATGTGCTGCCTGCACTGTATTATTTGCTGGAAAGAAAGAAGGAAAATACGAATAAATAAAAGCAATCATTCAATGAAAAAATTCATCATCTTAATAAATCTCATTTTTTTCGCCTCATTATCGGCGCAATCTATTGATTACAAGACTTATATAGAATATGTCAAAGAAAAAAATCTATCGTATGCGGCAGAGCGATTGAACGTCGGGATTGCCGAAGCCGAATTGCAGGCGGCCAAAGTGTTTAACGACCCGCAGTTGAGCCTCGAATATGCCGACAACGACGACCGCCGGATGCTGATGGGGCGCTCGGTGTCGGTCGAGTTGAGCAAGACTTTTTCGGTCGGAAAACGCGGTGCAAACATAGATTTGGCACGCAGCGAGAAAGAACTCAACGAGGCACTGCTCGAAGACTATTTTCGCAACCTTCGAGCCGACGCTACTCTTGCCTATATTGAGGCGCTCAAACGAGCCGAACTTTACCGTATAAAAGAGAAATCGGCGCAAAACATCCGTGCGCTTGCCGCGAGCGACAGCATCCGTTTTGCTCTCGGCGAAATCAACGAAGCCGATGCTTTGCAAAGTGCTATCGAAGCCGAATCGACTGAAAATGAACTTATTCAGGCGCGTTCCGAATTGCTCAACGCCTGCGCTGCGCTTGCCGTTTTCACAGGCTCATTCAGTGCCGGCACACCTCAGGAACCAACAGGAAAACTCGCAGCCGCTGTTCGCGATTTCGACGCTGCTACTCTGCTGCAAACCGCTCTCGACAACCGAGCCGACCTTGCCGCAGCCCTCAAAAACACCGAAGTAGCCGAGCGACAGTTGAAAGTAGCCCGCCGCGAACGAAACACCGATTTCGACCTCGCACTCGGATACAACTACAACACCGAAGTTCGCAACGAGATAGCACCCGCCCCCAAATTTAACGGAGTTACTGTCGGCGTTTCCATCCCGCTGAAACTTTCCAACTTCAATCGCGGTACAGTCAGTGCGGCAAAACTGCGCCAACAGCAAGCCGAAACAACTTATCGGCAGGCGGAAGTAGAAGTTCAGACCGAAGTGATGAACAGCCTCCGGCAATACCGCGCTTCGGTCGAGCAGGTCAAAACTTACCAAAACGGGCTGCACCGCAAAGCCGAAAATGTGCTAAACGCCCGTATTTACAGTTACCGGCGCGGCGAAACATCGCGATCCGAAGTGTATATAGCCCAGCAGACTTTCGACAATTTGCAGGCAGCATATATAGAAACCATCGCCAATAATCTGTCCTCACTCGTGGAGTTGGATCGCAGCGTGGGAATCTGGGAGTTTCGGTTGGATAATGAATGAGGAACGTAATCTATTTTTGGATATGTCGTTTTTTGCTGTTTAAAAAACATTTTTTACCTTTGCACTAAATATAGAATAAAAAACTATGAGGAATTTATTGTTACTCTGTTTTGTAGCATTTGTTACAACTGCATTCGGGCAGACTGTTGTAGTGAATCCCGACGGGACTCACTCCGTAATTACCGGAAATATTATTGTCAATCCGGACGGGACACATTCCGTTATCGTTGGCGAAGGCAAAATAAAAACCATTGTCAATCCCGATGGGACACATTCAATTATTCAAATCACTGACAACAAAGGACTTATGACTGCCGCCAATCAAGATAGCACGCATACAACGGTTAAGGTTACGGACAAAGGTAATACCAAAACCATTGTTAATCTCGATGGCACACACACAACCGTTATCAACAATGGCAAAACCATGACTGTTATCGATCCGGACGGGAAACATTCAACCGTTAAAATTGTTGAGGATAACAAACGCAAGCATAAGACCAAGACTAAAATCAAAACGAATCGACCTATGGTTAAAACAGTTGTGAAAACAACGGCTAATGATCTTCCTATTTGAAAAATAAACCCAAGCACTCCTCATTGCAAGAAGTGTTTGGGTTCACACTCAAACAAATCAAGTTCACTTATTCCACACCCTTGGAGCGGGAACAGGTTTCAGCGGTTCGTGGTCGTTAAGCCCGCCCTGTATTACTTCAATTTTTACTTTGTTATGCAGCTGATTATCAAGTCGTACAGTGCGATAAAACATTGTTGTACCTTTGTTATATACGCCGTCGTCGATAAGTTTAAGAAAATTTCCAGCCGTAACGGGCATCTTGTCGAGATAAATTTCGTCAGTGATGTTGCCCATCGACGTTTCGATAGTTACGGATTTTTAACTCCGTCGCAATTGCGAACCCCTTTCATATACCGTAGCGCAGGCCCAAGGCGGGACGAAAAGTCGTCCCAGATACATTCGACAGAGATGCAGCCCGCGTAGTTTGCCTGTTTCAGCGCCGCGAACCATTCGCCGAAATCGTCGCCTTTGGTTCCGGGCGCGGAGCGTATCTCTTTTTCGGCTATATGGCAGTGTTTGATGTATTTACCGTATTTTACAATATCCGACGGAGGCACGTTTTCGCGCATCGAATGAAAAATGTCACACAGCAGTTGAACATTCGGATGATTCACGGCTTCGACCGTTTCGGCACCTTCGCGCAGGGTGTTTATCAGATTGGTTTCGAGTGTGTTAAGCGGTTCTATTACAATTGTTACGCCTTCCTTTGCCGCCAGCGGTCCGAGTTGTTTACAAAGCGCGACAAACTGACGTGTCGCTTTTTTCTTACTGAAACCTGCGGGCACTTTGCGCGAGCCGCCGCTGCCAAAAACGATAAACGGAATGTCTGCCTGTCCCGCCCGTTTAAAAACTGTTTTTGCCCATTCGATAATCTTTTCAGTATCAGGGTTTTTGCCTACAATTTTGTAGTCGCCCGGCAAAAATACGGTGCATGAAATGATTTTTGCCCCAAGTCGGCGCATTTCCGACAGGTGCGACATGAAAACCGAATCGCTTTTGGCAGGGGAAAGGAACGAATTTACGCCGGTTTCGATAAAATCGTATCCGGCTGCCTGCACTTCGGGATACTGCGACAGTTCGCAGCACACCGCAAATTTGATGCTGTCGCCCGCCTTTGCTGCGTAGCAGGCGGCAGTGCAAAACAGAACGGCAAAAAACGCCGACACGCACACTGTTTTCATAAATTTCGACCTCAATATTTAAAAACTTTATTGCCTGCAAGTATTTGTTTTTTAGCGCTGTCGAAAGTAACTCTCAGTCCGGTGCGGAACGCCGCATTAGCCATGGCGCAGGCAATTGCATGACTGTAACCCGCTTCGACGGGGCAGTTGGTCGCTGTATTTCCGTTGCGCACACACTCCATCCAGTTGCGGATATGCGCCGAAGTCAGCGGGTCGCCGCCGGTGTTGGCGCCCGATTCGACCGTCATTTGCGGGAGTTTGAACTTTTCGAGTCGATTGCTCTGCATGTTCATTTCTTTTGCCGCCCGGTCGTCGAGTCCGCCGTCGGCGGTAATTTCGTTGGTGTCGAGGTTCAACATGCCGCCGTTGGAGTAGTAAAGTTCCTTTGTGCCGCCCGCAGCGTTGCTGAAACGCGACGAATAGACTACTTGAAAACCTTTGGATTTATCGTCGAGCGCACCGTAGTCGAAAACGGCTGTGAGCGTGTCGGGGTTTGTTCTGCCGTCATTCCACATATAAATACCGCCGTTTGCGACCACGCTTCGTGGGTAAGACAGTCCGGTAAACCAGTGAACTGTATCAATTTGATGACACATCCACTGTCCCGGAATACCCGACGAATAGGGCCAGAACAGTCGGTATTCCAGATATTTGCGCGGGTCCCACGCTGTTTTTGGGCGGTTCATCTGAAACCGTGTCCAGTCGGTGTCGGTTTCGCGAATTTCGGTGCAGAGTTGAGGACGCCGCCAGCGTCCGGGCTGATTTACGTTCCAGCACATTTCAGCCATCACAATGTCGCCGAATTTGCCGGATTTCAGGTAGTTGTAAGCGGCGTGATAATTGGCGCCGCTGCGTCGCTGCGACCCGATTTGCACAATAATTCCGCTGTCGTTGCAGGCTTTGAGCGCTGCGTTGGCATCGTCCATGGTTTCGGCAAACGGTTTTTCGCAGTAAGCGTGTTTTTTCTCACGCGCGGCGGCGGCGAGGATGAGTGCGTGCTGAAAGTCGGCGGAACTGATAATAACGGCGTCGATATCGTCCTTTTCGAACAGTTCGTCGTTGTTGCGACAGAGCGTTATGTCGTGTCCTGTTTTTTCTTTGACAAAAGTGCGCCCTTCTTCGCGGCGACGGTTCCACAAATCGGATAGCGCGGTAAATTCAAAATTCAACTTGGCGGCGTGTTCCATAAAACTCGGAAACAGCGAACTGCGAAACCTGTCGGAAAAGCCAATGATTCCGACACGAATTCTATCGTTAGCACCGACAATCCGCCTGTAACTGCTTGCACTCAAGCCCGTTGCAACGCCGCCAAGTGCAACAGCCGCCGAAGCACCTGCGATTTTTTTTATAAATGTTCTTCTGTTTTCCATTTTCTTATTTTGTTATGCTCTGTTCGAAGCGGTTAAACGTTCAAAATAAAATACAAATGT
>JAISYO010000123.1 GCA_031269865.1 Dysgonamonadaceae bacterium
TTGTCCATCGTTGTAAATCGTTTATGGTAAAACTAATTTACAACTTGGAGGGGTAATCTGCAATATGGTTGCCCCTTTTTTATTCAAAATTTTTGTCGGTCAGTAGTGATAAATAATGATTTATAGAAAAATACCTTATTCTTTTACACCATGTTTCAAAACTTTGGCATCCACATAAAATACGATTTCTTCCACGATGTTGCTGCAATGATCTCCAATGCGTTCGAATTTACGAATAAGGAGCATCAGCTTCAATCCGCAACGGATAAAGGTGGGTTCAGTCTGTAAATAGGCGGATAATATATCCAGTGAATTGTGGTATAAAATATCTATCTCATTATCTTTGGCAAGAATCTTTCCCGATATTTTTGTGTTCTCGGATTCAAGTGCCACAAAGCTATCGGAGAACATGGAGGTAAGTACTTCAAACATCTTTTCCAACTGTAATTCTTCAATAACCTGCGGTTTTATCTTGTTGCAGTCGTCATCAATCACATGCCGGGCAATACCTTCGGCAAAATCACCTATTCGTTCGAGGGTACTACTGATTTTTATAAGTGAAAGAACTAACCGCAAGTCAATGGCAACCGGACTATAAAGGGCAATATAATTTTCACAGTCGGCATCTATTTTAAGCTCAAAGGCATCCACCCGTTTCTCCCGGCTGATGATTTCTCTGGCTAAATCTATATCTCCATTCAAAAAAGATTGTTTCGCTTTTTCGAGTTGCGAAAGAACCAGTTTCCACATTTGGCTTACTTCTTCTTTGAGCGATTGCAGTTCTTTTTCCGTATGTTTCATTTTATTGATTTTAATTTTTAACCGAATCTTCCTGTTATATAATTCTGGGTTTGTTCCTTTTCAGGCTTCAAAAATATCTTTTTTGTATCATCATGCTCAATAAGCTCTCCGAGCATAAAGAAACCGGTCTTATCGCTAACCCGTGCCGCCTGTTGCATATTATGGGTTACGATAACGATTGTATAATCCTTTTTTAGTACGTGGATCAATTCTTCAATTTTAGAAGTGGAGATTGGATCGAGGGCGGATGCCGGTTCGTCCATCAACAAAACAGAGGGCGATATGGCCAATGCACGGGCAATACAAAGACGCTGTTGCTGGCCTCCCGAAAGCTCGAATGCGGATTTTTTCAATTTGTCTTTTACTTCGTCCCAAAGGGCTGCCGCTTGCAATGATTCTTCTACCCGTTGGGTAATGTAGGCTTTGTCCCGGACGTCGTTTACCCGAAGCCCGTAAGCCACATTCTCAAAGATTGATTTGGGGAATGGGTTGGGTTTTTGGAATACCATGCCGACTTTCTTCCGCAGGTCATCGACCTGTACTGATTTATTATAGATGTTTTCTCCGTCAATCACACACTCTCCGGTAAGGCGGGTATCGCCTATCAAATCATTCATCCGGTTAAACAGTCGCAGAAATGTAGATTTACCACACCCGGACGGGCCGATAAAAGCCGTTACCGTATGGGCTTCCATTTCGATGTCGATGTTCTTTAATGCATGAAAATCTCCGTAATAGAAATTGATGTCTTTTGCTTGTATCATATTAATTAACTTCACTTTGTTTGTTTTCTTCCTTGCGGTTCGGCAATATGAGTAAACTCATATTACTCTCACTCGCATCGTCAGTTGGTTTTCACTTTCCGGCCGAAGTATCGCCTGAGTGTTGTTGCAAGTAAATTCATTAATAAAACAATGGTTATCAGGACTAATGCTGTTCCGTAGGCAATCGGGCGCGATGCTTCAATGTCTGTTCCGCTGGTTGCTATCACATATAAATGATAAGGGAGCGCCATTACCTGGTCGAAAATACTGGTGGGTAGCTTGGGTAGAAAATAAGCCGCTACCGTAAACAGAATAGGCGCTGTTTCGCCCGAAACCCTTCCGATAGACAGGATAAGTCCTGTAATAATATTGGGGAATGCCATTGGAAGCACTACCTTGCGGATGGTTTGAATTTTACTGGCTCCCAATGCCAGGCTACCTGTACGATAGGAGTTTGGTATGGCTTTCAAGGCTTCTTCCGTTGTGCGGATGATTAGTGGCAAAACCAACAAGCCAAGTGTACAAGAACCCGCCAGAATAGAATCGCCAAAACCCAGCGTGTTCACAAACAGGGCCATGCCAAACAAGCCGAATACAATGGAGGGGATGCTCCCTAAATTGTTAGTCATGATGCGGATAAAGCGGACAATCCAGCCGTTTCCGGCATATTCATTCATATAAATAGCCGACATAACGCCGACAGGAAAAGCGAATATTACGCTTCCGGCGACCAGACATAATGTTCCGACAATGGCGGGAAATATGCCTCCCGAAGTCATTCCTTCGGTGGGTGCGGCAGTCAAAAACTCCCAACTGATAACACCAATCCCGTTATAAATGATAAATCCGAGTATCCAAAAGAGAATCCCGATAATCAGCAATCCCAATAAGCGGAAAATAGAAAAGGCGATTTTTTGCTTTGTTTTCTTATTCATACTTATATCCCTTTATTATGGTCTTTTTTAGCTATAAATTCTGCCGATGCACTAATTATCATGGTTATGACAAATAGGATACATCCAAGCAAAAACAGAGATTGGTAATGCGCACCACCGGCAGGTGCTTCCCCTAATTCCGCAGCAATAGTAGCCGGGATAGTTCGTACCGACTGGAAAAGGGAGGTCAGCATTACAGCCGCATTGCCCGTAACCATCAAAACAGCCATTGTTTCACCGATAGCCCTGCCTATGCCTAATACAACGGCTGCCATTATACCCGAAGAGGCATGTGGTACAATTACTTTATAGATTGTTTGCCAGGGAGTGGCACCCAGTGCTAAACTGGCTTCGCGCATGGCCCGTGGCGTACTTCTCATGGCATCTTCAGCAATGGTAATAATGGTTGGAAGCGCCATGATTGCCAATATCAGGCTCCCGGCAAAAGCTGTTTCACCAACAGGAAGGTTAAGCGTTCTCTGGATGAGCGGTACTAATACGACCAAACCGAAAAAGCCGTAAACAACCGACGGAATTCCTGCCAATAATTCAATGGTCGGTTTTAAGAATTTGCGAGTGCGTGTGCCTGCAAGTTCAGACATATAAATAGCAACGCCCAGCCCGAATGGCAATGCAATCAATATGGCAAAAAAACTAACCCATAATGTGCCCATAATGAGAGGCAGCGCTCCGAATTGAGGCGAGGGGGTAGCTGTGGGTAACCATTCTTTTCCTCCGAAAAAATCGGCTATGTTTATGTTTTCTACGGGCAGTACCTTTACGGATTGATTTCCATTTGGAAGGTATTGTTCGGGTAGGAAGGCAATTATGTTGGGATTCTGTGCAATCGTTTCACCCAGTTTTTGTGGCAGTAGTTCATAATCTTCTCCAAATTCATCTTCAGGATACATCGCAAAAATCTCATCCAGGCGAAAAGGAGTAATTTCGCCTTTCTTTTCTGAGACTTCGCTCCAATCAGTTATTTCCCAATCAAATATTCTCTTGATCTGCCAGGGCGACAGTTGTTGGGTTGGATTGGATGAATGAATGCAAAGCGCATATCCGTTCTCAACAGCAGCGCTATTGAACAGCCCCAGTCCCTCTTTGAAAAGAAAGATGATAATAAGTAAAATAGCAAGGCTGGTAACGCCTCCACTAAGGGTAAGCATTACTTTTGCCATGCGCTCTGCTATTTGCCTGAATTGTTTCATTTTACAGTGATGAACCCTATTTCAGATACTATTTTTTGTCCTTTATCTGATAATATAAAGTCGATAAATGATTTTACTTTAGCTTCCGCTGCCATATTGTAATAATAGTATAAGGGGCGGACAATCGGATAGGTTTCATTTTTAGCATTGGTAACTGATGGGGCGACGAAGGTTTTACCGCCGTCGTATGATACATGAATGGCTTTTACTTCTTTATTCAGGTAAGCTAATCCCACATAACCGATGGCTCCTTTTGTCTGGCTCACAGACTGTATAATGGCTCCGGTTGCAGGCATACTCATGATGCCGGACATGTAGTTTTTGTTTCTCAATACACTTTCTTTGAAAAACTCGTATGTTCCGGAGGATGTTTCGCGTGAATAAGGGATAATTGCCAGGTCTGCACCGCCTACCTCTTTCCAGTTCTTAATCTTTCCGGTAAAGATACCTTCCAATTGTTCACGGGTAAGGTTAGTTACTTTATTGGAAGGGTAAACAACAACTGCCAACGCATCGTAAGCGGCAGTAATTTCTTTCGCTATAATTCTTTTTTCTTTCAATTTATTCTTTTCGTCGAACTTAATCTTACGTGAAAGTTGTGCCAGTTCGGTTGTTCCTTCAAGTAAGGCAGCGATACCTACGCCACTTCCACCGCCTGTTACAGTAACCGTAGCGGACGGTAAGGCTTTCATAAACTCTTCGGCTGCTTTTTGAGATAAAGGCAACATGGTGTCTGAACCTTTAATGCGTTGGGCTTGTGCGCTGAATAAAGCAGCGATTAATACGACTGTTGTTAAAATTACTTTTTTCATTTATCTATGTTGCAAAAGTAGGATGAGAAAATTACAGGCAACTGACTATTTTGTTACGAAAATAATAAGTTTGCTATCCAGGTATATGAATTTCGCGACAGACCTTACCAAACGTTATCTTATTTTTCAAATACAAATTTGTGTAAAGAAAAAAGGGATGCTCCTAAATTCATCCCTTGCATATCGGTTTTTGGATAAAAAGTACTTACTTACGCACCCAACCTGCCGTCCAATCGTTATTTGCAGCAACAGCGCCTTTGAAAGTCGCTTTCGTAAAGAATGAATCCGAAGACAGATCTTTCCCTCCATCAATGATTCCTAAATAAGTGTTCGAGAAATTGATGGTTTGCCCTTCAGCATTACCTGCTGCTGATTTCAAATCCAGAGAAGCGCCGGTTTGAAAAACTGTGCTTACAGAAGTATATTCTACCAAAGATTTTCCATCGAGAAAACTTTGTTCTGTTCCTGTTGTCTCCGTCGTCAAAGCGCTTTCCTTTCCCGTAATCAGCGCATTGTACATTTTAACATGAGTCCCTTCGCGAAGTCTTACTCCTCTTTTGTTTGTAGCGCTGTTGTTCCCGATTAATGTAAGATTGGCAATTGCGGGACTTGAGATAGGGGTGTTCATGTTATTATCTTTCAAGTTGTCAGCCTCTATTAGACAATCGCCTTCTGTTGCATCTTGTACTGCAATCCAGAACTGACCTTTGCCAATCCATCCCTCTGTCCAGTCAAATGAATCGTCTTCACTTCCTGTGGAAACTAAATATTTCCCATTAACAGTTCCGCCGAACCACTCAAAACCATCGTCTGCTCCCATATATGTTTGCACATACTCGATTGTCGTTCCAGTTCCTACTCCATACATGGTTAAACCATTTGACTCTTTCTCCGCATTAAAAGCAAAGCCTGTATATTCCAACCGGACATATTTTATTATACCGGAGTTGTCATTTGCCGAATTGCCTCCATAAGTAGCATCGCCGATCTCAGACTTACCGCTTCCTCCACTCAAATTAATGGGGGCTTTCCCGCAAAGATGCACGCCGCCCCATGCTCCGGCGGATTTTGTTTTGGAAGTCATAACAATGGGTTGATCTTTCGTGCCTTCCGCTGTAATTTTACCGCCTTGCTCTACAAGAATGTAATCAGGGTCATCAGAGTTTTCCTGCGCTTCTATCGTTACCCCTTTTTGTACAATCAGGTTTCCTCCTGATTTTACGTGGTATCCTTTCTCCAACTTGTATGTATAGCCTGTCAAAAGAGTCTTTTCGGCAGACAACGATCCACTAAGGGTTAACTCTTCATCTGTCGGAGGACTGGGGATGTTCTCGTCATCCTTATTACAACTTGTGAAATTTAATACAGCAATCGCTGCAAAAAGGAAAAAACCAATCTTAAAAAAATTTTTCTTCATAACTGAATCCATTTAATTGTTTATATTTAAAAATTTATAGTAAATCCTATGCCTAATGAAATTCCTTGCCTGTAATATTCCACAACTTTATCTTCTCCGCTCACTTCCTGGGTAAACTCGCTTCTTTGGTTCAGGATGTTTTTTGCTTGAAATTTTAATTTCATCTTTTCGTTTAGAGAGTAAACGGTAATCAGATCAAGTGTATGCAGCTCTTTTTCCACATTATTATTTACCCCGTTTATGCCAACAGCGCTAATTCGTGGGCCTCGGAGATTATATACGGCAGACAAGGACAAAGCGTTGTCCTTTGAAAATTTAGGAGAATAGTTTAAATCTATATTCACCAGATAAGGGGAAGCTCCTTGCAACTGCCTGTCATTATCCGTATAAAGACCGTTTTCAGGCAAACTAATGTGAGTGTATATGTAGGATGCATTAAAGTCTATTTTGAGGCTTTTGGTAATATTCTTGCGCATTTCTACCTCCATTCCAGCAACAGATCCCTTGTTTACATTCTTGAAGCTCCGGATAACACTTCCTGAATACTTTTGTATTTGCTCTATCGGATTGTCCAGATATTTGTAGTATGCCCCGACAGAATACATATCTCCCGATTTTGTAAACAATTCATAGCGTATGTCAAAATTGTAGTTATAGCCATTCTGAATACTATCATTTCCTATAATAATATTGCTTCCGTAGGATTCCTGATATGAAAATGGAGCCATTTCAAGAAAAGAAGGCCGGGTTACTGTACGAGAAACGCTAATGCGGTAGTTCTGTGTATTGTCGTTTTCAATCGTATATTTCAGATTCAGGGCCGGAAAAAGATCCTTAACATTCATTTCTGCCCGTTTTTCTTCAGCCTGATCGTTCCAGTAGCGTACCCATTGACGCGAATCTTCGAACCGAACACCTCCCGCTAATAATAACCGGGGAGTTAAATAATATTCCACATCCAGGAATCCGGCATAAATATCATTTCCCGCATAATAAGAATTTCGTTTTTGCGACACTCTATTTATGCCTATTGTTCCATTTTTTATATTTTCCTCATTCAAGTAGGAGTCTGTGTCATATATATTATTTATATCGGGAAATAGCTGGCTTACATCATAATAGAAATTTGCCGAATAAAAATCACGTGATTTGTTTCGTAGCGAAACTCCCAGGCGAATGAAATTCTTCTTTTCGGACTGATTGTTCAATACATATTTAACCTTTGTATCAGCGTTCCATTCATCTTCAAATAACTCAGAGAAATATCGCATCGTTTCTTGTTGGTTGAGTTTGAATAACGACAACGTTTCATCATCGTTTTTGCGAAACATAACCTGCCTGCGGTCAGGTTCATCGCTAGTTGTGCGACCGTAAGAACCTTGCCAATCAACAGACAAGCGATTACGCATCAATTGATGTTTCCCTGTTATTTGATTATTCAATAGAGTGTACATGTGGTACATGCTATTACTGCCTTTCATGGCAACTCCTTCAGCGTCAAATCCATCTCGTCCCCTATACTCGTCTTCTGTGTTGTTTACAAACATGATGTTATAGGACAGCATATCGTTTTGTCGTAAAGAATAACTAACTTGGGCAAGAGATGTAAATGTGGTTTCATATAAATATTTGTCATACATGAAATTTTGCTTGATATCTCCTTGTGCATTGAGAGACGAAGTATATGCGTCATCATATATTTTATAGTCATTATTAAAATTGGCAGCAATCATTGCATTCAACTTCTGATCTCCAATTCTCCATGATTTTCCTGCTCCAATTTCTATTCCCAGTTCCGGCATTGCCGTCCGTTTATGTATTTGAAATGAAGATTTAAATAACCGGTTATTCTTATAATAGTCTTGAAACTCTCCGCGACTTAAATCCTTAATTTCGTCCCTCAAGAACAAGCCTTTTGAGATTCCAAAATATGGCATACCTGCCCCTGTCTTGTCAGATGTATAAAAATCAGAGAACAGAACATTTGTACGACTTCCCGTAGATATTCCCCAATTAAAAAAATCTGCACCTATGTTTTCTTTCGTCTCAATATCAATATGCGCCCCGGAATAATCACCAAAAACAGAAGGTTGATAAACTTTACTTACCGTTATGTTTTTTACTACTGATGTTGGAAATAGTGTTAAAGGAATCAGTTTGTTATCCGGATTAGGGGATGCGATCGGGAATCCATTTAACGAAGTCATACTATACCGATCCCCCAATCCTCTAACCAATACTTTGCTATTCCCCTCCATAGATACGCCTGTTATCTTTTTAATGCCATCGGCAACAGTGGACAAGCCTTTAATAGACATTTCTCTTGCTCCCATATTTTCCACGGCAACCGTCGATCGTTTCCGTTCCATAGTTAAGACTTTCTCTGCCTCCATATTTTGACGAGCAATAACCACGATCTCATTCAAGGAAGTAGTAATCTCTTGCATTAAGAAATTCAAAACAATTGTTTGACCTTTTCCAATTTCTACATTTGTAATTTCTTGAGTAGTGTAAGACATATAAGAGGCAACAATGATATAATTCCCTTCTGTCACATTTAATTTGTAATTTCCATCTACGTCTGTAACAGCGCCTGTGGTTGTTCCTTTTATTGCAACTGTCGCCCCTATTAAGGGTTCTTGAGTTTTCGCATCAGTTACATTGCCCTTTATAAAAGTTTGGGCTGATAAATTTAAACCTGCAAACACCAAGAATGTGATTGCGAAAAAGACTTTTAATAAATATTTAATCCTGATACTTTAACTATTTTACAGCGGCAAATTTCTGATATTGTTGTTACGAGACACCTGCAAATTTGATAAGTTTTTGTTACGCTTAATTATGACTTCTTTTTCATAGTGTATAAATACCCTCTGATTGTTGCTGTTAACGGAGCCACTAATACAAGCCCAAAACTCCCTGCCAGCGTATGCAATATTTTCGCTGCGACAAACCCGGAGTTAATAATGTTTTTCATATCTATTCCTTTTGCCATAAAAGCCATCATTGCAAACATAAAATTACCTGAAACAGAGTTATTTGAAGCTATATAGTATATAGGTGGCAAATCTTTTGCTTAACTGCTCTATATTCTTCCATTTAGCCTACCGGAAGAATACAGCGATACAACGCCGAATAAACCTAACTACCAAACACTTACTCTATTCTTCCAAATTTTGCCTATCTTTGCGAGATTCTCACTATCTTTGTATAAGATAAGATGCGCCTCGGCATAATCCAAATAAATTTGGCTTATGCACTCAACTTTCACTATCTTTGCAAAAAAGAAACCGCGCAATGAGCATCGACAAGCGAATCGCATTTTACGCATCACTATCTGAGCATCACAAAAATTTGGGCGAAAAATACCGGAAGCGGTTGATGATCAATAGTTCTCTCAGGCTATTGGCTTTTGTCGCCCTGCTGTCCTGCCCCTATTTTTTGCGGCATAGCCCTGCCCTTGCCCTTGCTTCAACCGGATTGAGCTTGGTGGCGTTTCTGTTTCTCGTGCTTCGCCACAACCGCTTATCGAAGCGGCGCAGCCGTTCCGAAACCATCTGCCGGATAGCGGAAAACGAGATGAGAGCCTTCCAATTCGATTTTTCTTGTTTCGATGGCGCGGCGGAACGCATCAACCCGGCGCACGATTTCAGTTTCGATCTCGACTTGTTTGGCGAAAAATCGCTTTTCCAACAAGTCAATCGCACGGCGTTGCTCATCGGGAAAGAATCGCTGATAAACCTGTTCGAACACCCGATGAGCAAGCGCGAGGGCATCGAAACGCGCCAGCAAGCCGTGAAAGAATTGACGGGGAAAGAGGATTTCTGCATCGAATTTCGCGCCATCGGCGCAATGGCAGACGACACGCTACCCACGAAAGAAGAGGCGGAAAAACTGTTTCGCGGCGTGGAAAAACTTTCCGACGCGCGTTTTTGGAAAATTTCCGCAACAGTCGTCCCCTTCGCCTATATCCTGCTGTTCGCCCTCTCGTTCTTCGGAATGCCCGGCAACGTCATCGTCTTTTTCTATCTGCTAACCTTGGCGTTGTCCTTCGTCCCGATGAAGCAAATCGGCAACCTGCACCGGATTTTCGAGCGGAAAATCAAGATTCTCGAAGCGTACAGCCAACTTTTCGGGCTGATTGAGGACGAATCGTTCAAAAGCGCGGATCTCAACGCAATACGACGGCAGGTTTCCCTACCCGAAAAAGCCTCGAAAGCCATTGCGCAAATCATATCGCATTGCCGCAACCTCAATCAGTCCTTCGGCTTCCCTATTATGCTATTGCTCAACCCCTTCCTGATGTGGAATGTGCGCTTCGCGCTGAAAATCGGGGCGTGGACACAAAAATATAGGGACGAAACCGGAAAATGGTTTTCCGCCCTCGCGAAGACGGACGCGATGATTTCGCTCGCCACCTTCGCGGCAAACCACCCCGATTATGCCTACCCCTCGTTTTCGGAAAATTTCCGCTTCGACGGCGAACAGATGGGACACCCGCTCATCGCGAAGGAAAAATGCGTCAAAAACAACATCCGCATCGTGAGCAAACCCTATTTTATGATTGTAACGGGCGCGAACATGGCAGGGAAAAGCACCTACCTGCGCACCGTCGGCGTAAACCATCTGCTGGCGTCTATGGGACTGCCCGCCTGCGCCGAAAAATTGGAATTTTACCCCGGCAACCTGCTGACGAACCTGCGAACCGCCGACTCGTTGGTAAACAACGAATCCTATTTTTTCGCGGAACTGAAACGGCTGAAAATGATTATCGAACGCCTGAAATCGGGCGAGGACGGTTTGTTCATCATTTTGGACGAGATACTGAAAGGCACCAATTCAGAAGACAAGCAGAAAGGTTCGTTTTCGCTGATGAAAAGGTTGGTGGAATTGGGCGGAAACGGAATCATCGCCACGCACGATCTCGCCCTCGGCACGTTGGAAGAAGAATTTCCGGGCAGGATAAAAAATTTCCATTTCGACGCGAACATTTCGGGCGACAGCCTTTCCTTCGACTACACCCTGCACGAGGGCATCGCCCAAAATATGAACGCCAGCTTTTTGATGCGCAGTATGGGGATTGTGGAATGAAGGGAAATTCCACCCCTGCCAACAGCGTAACGTTTATTTATGTACCGGGCGAAATTTCTTCTTTTTTACCAACGATCAAGTACTTGCCAGCAGTCAATTTCGCATGTTTCAAGCCGTTCCACGATTTCAATTGCTCCACGCTAACCCCTCTCCGCTGGGCTATATCCAATAAACTATCGCCTTCGCGAATTTTGTAATACACTTTGTTCTGCGTAACAATCAAGGAATTGTCCTGCGGTTCGGTCTGTTTTTCCTCGGATTTCTCTGCCGCCGTTTCTGCTGCTGTTTCGGGCTGTTTTTCTTCGGATTGAGCCTCTTCCACTTTCTCTACCGCTTTTTCAGCCGAAGCAAGTTTGTTTTGCCCCACGCTTTCCACGGAAGTTTGTTCCGATTGTTTTTTGAAATATTCGGCAATAACGCCGCCGCTACTCAAATTCGAGGCGGTGGGGGCAGTAGTGGTGGCGGTGGAATCGACAACCGTATTTTTGTTTTGCGCCAATGTCTGTTCGGGTTGGGGCGGTGGTGCAGGGGCAACCTTTCTTTTTTTCACAATCAGCCGTCTTCCGATACTCAATTTCGTGGAACTCATTCCGTTCCACGATTTCAGTTGGGCCAAGCTAACGCCATTTAGTTGGGCGATTTTCGATAAAGTGTCCCCCTTGCGAACGCGATAATACACGTTGACGGAAGTTCCATCGGAAACCAAGCCTTCTTCCCGCACGAACTCATCGGTATTGAGCCGATGCGCCAAGTATTTGTTTTTGTTGTAGTTCAAAATTTCGTTTTCCTTGTCGATAAACGCCATGGTTTTGTTCGTCGGCAACACCAAGGCATAGGTTTTATAGTTGCCGGGGATAATGTCTTTTTTGAATTGCGGGTTCAATCGGCGGATTTCTTCGATGGGAATATCCAAAACAGGCGCAATTTGCGCAAAATGAATTTCTTTGTTCACGTGAATCGTGTCGAGCGCCCTCATCGCGCTGTATGATTCCACCGGGCAGATATTGTGTTCGTTGTGATAATTCATAATGTAAGTCGCAGCGATGAAAATAGGCACATAACCCCGCGTTTCGCGCGGAAGCCTGTAATATATCTGCCAATAATCGTTTTTCCCACCGCTACGCGCAATGGCTTTGTTTACCGTCCCCGGTCCGCAATTATACGCCGCGATAACCAAATTCCAATCGTGATAGTAGGTTTCATATAAGAATTTCAAGTATCGACACGCCGCGTCGGTTGCCTTGTAGGGATCGCGGCGTTCGTCCACCAAGCTATTGACTTCCAATCCGTATAGTTTCCCTGTTTTCAGCATAAACTGCCATAGTCCGGTAGCCCCCGCCCGCGAAACGGCTACGGGGTTCAATGCCGATTCGATAACGGGCAAGTACTTCAATTCCAATGGCAAACCGTAACGATCGAGGGCTTCTTCAAACATCGGGAAATAATAATCGCCCAAGGCGAGCATATAGCCCACGATTTCCCTTCTGCGATTGGAATACAAATCAATTTGCGATCTAACCACCTGATTGTACGACAATTCCATCTCGGACGGAAGTTTATAGAGCCGATTGGCGTAAACCGTGTCGGCGAAAACGACATTTGCGCCTTGGCTGCATTCGTTTTTCGACTTGGACAAATCCAACTGCCAATCGTGTAAGAGCGTGGCAAGCTGTTGGTTCAGCACTTCGGGCTGCACAACGGCATTGTCCCTGATGGTATCTTTCGCACGCAGGGCAGGGTGTTGCGCCGACACGTTCAACAGTCCGCACAAAAGGCAAGCCGATAAAAACATATATTTTCTTTTCATAAGCAAAAAAGCTCTCGGAAACTCAAAACAGTTTCCTAAAAGTTAAAACTACATTGCACCCCGTAGGCGTTCGCCAAAAAACCCGATCCGTTCCTCTGCAAAATAGCGGGTTCTATCCGCATGGATAACTCCGGGCTGACATCGAAATCAAACAGTTGCGCGTCCACATACGCATCGACAATCGCCAGCCCATAAAGCGCAACCGTGCCGATAATACTGAAATCGCGGTAATAGCGGAAATAATCCTTGCGATCTTTCAACGCATTCGTCAGCCACGATTTGTCCACGGTTTCGGGCGTATAGCCGTAAGGAATGAATTTTTCCCAACGATTGGTGCCGGGATCATCGTCCACAATGTCTATATAACCGCCCATATAATCCCTGTAATGGCTGTTGTTCCACGATATGGCGTATGTAAACCCGATGAAGCCCCCATAAAGGATGGGCAGCTTCCAGTATTTCCGGTTGTATATTTGCCCCAGTCCGGGAAAAATCATCGAATATATGACTGCTTTTTTGGGGCTTGGTTTAAAAACCTCTATTTTAGAAAGCAACGTAGTATCGTTGGGCAAACGCACGAGGCTGACCTTCTTTTGTTTGACGGCAAAGTTTATCGGATCGGGCAAAACGTTTTTCAATGTGTCGCCAACGGTTGCCGTGTCGCTTTGCAAGGGAACAGACGATTTTTCCAGCCTTATGCCGAGCGTATCCACCGGCAAGGCAACTTTTATCGAGTCGGGCGGCGATTGCAGGTTGTTTTTCTCGGTTTGCCCGAAAAGGCTTATCGAAAAAACAACACATATCCACACGCTGATGACTTGTTTCATATATTATGTATCTAAAAAAAGAAGCGGCGCGAACCGCAGAGGAACCTCATTTTCATTTCTTCATCCCGTCGAACATCACGATGATGCGTTCCAATTCTTCGGTGGAATTGAAGGGAATGGTTATTTTCCCCTTGCCTCGTTTGTTGCAAACGAACTGCACATCGGTTTTAAAATAGGACGAAAGATGATCCTGCAACACCCCAAAATCGTTCGCCGAAGAGGGTTTTCCCCCACTCTTTTTCACTGTCTTCGTAGGTCTCTCCGGGGCTTCGTCTTTCCGCACGATGGATTCCACCGCACGCACCGACAAACCCTCATCGAGAATGCGATTGTATAACGCCAACTGTTCCAGCGGATCGTTCATCGTAACCAGAGCGCGGGCGTGTCCCATATCAATTTTCTTGTCTTTCACGCCCATTTGCACATCGGCAGGTAACTTCAACAAACGCAGATAGTTGGCTATCGTGGCGCGTTTTTTCCCCACGCGGCTGCTCAACTGCTCTTGCGTGATGGCGAGCGTGTCCATCAGGTTCTGATACGCCAAGGCGATTTCGATGGAATTTAAGTCTTCTCGTTGAATGTTCTCGATGAGAGCCATTTCCATCACTTCGTCGTCGTTTACCGTCTTAATGTAGGCGGGAATTGCCGTCAGCCCAGCCATCTGCGATGCGCGGTAACGCCGTTCCCCAGCCACAATCTGATAGGTGTCGTCGTCCACTTCGCGCAAGGTAATCGGTTGGATAACGCCATTTTGACGAATGGACGCCGCCAATTCTTCCAACGCCTCCTCGTCGAACACGCGGCGCGGCTGATCGGGGTTGGCTACAATTTTGGACAATTCCACTTCGCTAATCGAAGAAGAACCCTGTGTATCAGCGTCGTTAAGCGTAATCAGGGCATCTAATCCGCGTCCAAGTGCATTTTTTTTACTCATATCTTTTTTCGGTATAGAAATGCAAAGATAATGAAAGCCGAGCGCAAAACAGGCAAACTTGTTTGATTTTTTTGCCGAAGTGCAGACTATCCGATGGAAAGTTAAGCATTTTTTTCGATTAACTCCTGCGCCAACTGCATATAATTGACTGCGCCGCGCGATCCGGCATCGTACATCAATACCGGTTTGGCATGGCTCTGCGACTCGCTCAACGCCACATTGCGCTGTATTACCGTCTTGAATACCAACTCTCTGAAATGGTGTTTTACCTCTTCGTATATTTGGTTGTGAAGACGAAGGCGCGAATCGTACATCGTCAGCACGAACCCTTCGATTTCCAAGCGGGTGTTGAGTTTCGACTTGATGATTTTTATGGTGTTCAGCAACTTGCTCAACCCTTCGAGCGCGAAATACTCGCACTGCACCGGAATGATTACCGAATCGGCGGCAGTAAGCACGTTTACCGTGATGATGCCGAGCGACGGGGAACAGTCGATGAGGATAAAATCGTACTTGCTTTTGAGCGGGGACAACAAATCCCTGACGCGCTTTTCGCGGTTTTCCATCTGCACCAATTCCAATTCGGCACCCACAAGGTTTATGTGCGACGAAATAATGTCGATATGCTCAAACGGCGTTTTCTGCACCATTTCTTCGGGCGTGCATTTTCCAATCAGCCCCTCGTAAACGGTTGTCTTCGCTTTTTTTATGTCAATCCCCAATCCCGACGAGGCGTTCGCCTGCGGATCGGCATCGACTACCAGAACTTTTTTATCCATAGCGGCAAGCGACGACGCCAGATTGATGGTGGTAGTGGTTTTCCCCACCCCTCCCTTTTGATTCGCTAATGCGATTATCTTATTCATAATTATCCAAACCTTGAAATTCGGGGGCAAAATAAGCAATAAATTAGTTAAGTCTGTGTTAATTAATTAAAACATTGCATTTTTTGTTGAAAAAAACAAGCAGCAAGGCTGTTTTTTATTCAATTACGAATTGAAAATTACGAAACAATGTTCGGCGGTAGCCAATTACGAATAAAAATGGTTGGACGTTCAGGGTTTGGATGTTCGGACGTTTGGGTGTTACTGTCAAAAAACCTTTTTTCAATCTAATTTTGCATTTAACAAAACAACCTCAATAGTAACAACAGAATAACACACACCGATAACCTAATTTACTTATTTATTGTCAGTTATGGCATTCATATCAATAGAATGGGATTGCATCCCGATGGGATGCGAAAATTGGGGGTGGCGGCATTTTCTACTGAGCGATGCAATCCTAATGGATTGCGGGATGGGGTATTCTTGTGCCGTGAGGCACAATAGTTTGGTAGAATAAGATTCCCCGGTAACCCGCGTGCCGTGAGGTACGCGATATGAAAAACCCGGACACATTGCGTGCCTCACGGCACGCCCTTGTGTGCACTTGTCGCATTTCTACCCACATTCCGTCCCCGGTGGGACATTCGAGCAGGGTACCCACCTTATTAATAAGGGAATAAGGGCAATGGGAAGGGATTATCTCAAAACTACTAAGGATGTTTGTTAAGAAAATAAGGTTTTTTGGGGGGATTCCGCGTCGTGGCACGGAACGGAATGACGGCGCACCCTTTCACTCTCAATTCTTTCCCCTTTACCTTTTACCCTTAGCTTTTTACCCTTTTCCTATTAATTCTTAATTCTCGATTTTCAATTCTCAATTGTTTTTTCACTATCTTTGCAGTCCAAATTAAAAAATGACAAAGATGAATTTTGTGGAAGAACTTCGTTGGCGAGGTATGATTCAGGACATTATGCCGGGGACGGAAGAACAGTTGCTGAAAGAACGGACGGCAGGCTACGTGGGCATCGACCCGACTGCCGACTCACTGCACATCGGGCATTTGGTGGGCGTGATGATGCTCAAACATTTCCAACGCGCAGGACATACGCCCATCGCCTTGTTGGGCGGCGCTACCGGAATGATTGGCGATCCGTCGATGAAATCAGCCGAGCGGAAACTGTTGGACGAGGAAACCCTTATCCACAATCAGGAAGCCCTAAAAAAACAACTCGCGAAATTCCTTGATTTCGAGAGCGAAATTCCCAATAAAGCCGTCCTCGTGAACAATTACGATTGGATGAAAAACTACACCTTCCTCGCTTTCATTCGCGATATTGGCAAGCACATCACTGTCAATTATATGATGGCGAAAGATTCGGTAAAAAAACGCCTCAGCGGGGAATCGAGCGAAGGAATGTCGTTTACCGAATTTTCCTACCAACTGTTGCAAGGATATGATTTCCTGCATCTTTACCGCGAAAACGGCTGCCGCTTGCAAATGGGAGGATCGGATCAGTGGGGTAACATTACCACCGGCACGGAACTTATACGCCGCAAAGACGGGGGCGAAGCCTTCGCGCTTACCTGCCCGCTCATCACGAAAGCCGACGGCGGAAAATTCGGGAAAACCGAATCGGGCAACGTTTGGCTCGACCGCCGTTACACAAGCCCCTACAAATTCTATCAGTTTTGGTTGGGTGCGAGCGATGCCGACGCGGTAAAATACATCAAGATATTCACGGCATTGTCGAAAGAAGAAATTGATTCGCTCACTGCCGAACACGAAGCCGCACCCCATTTGCGCCCCTTGCAAAAACGGCTCGCGGAAGAAGTTACCGTGATGGTGCATTCGCGCGAGGACTACGACAAGGCGGTAGAGGCGTCCGAAATTCTGTTTGGCAAAGCCACTTCGGAAACGCTGCGTTCCACCGACGAGGAAACTTTGTTGCAAGTTTTCGAGGGCGTTCCGCAATTTTCCGTATCGAAAGCCAAACTGCAAGCCGGAATCAAAGCGGTTGATCTGCTCACGGAAGACGCGGCGGTTTTTCCCTCGAAAGGCGAGATGCGCAAAACCACGCAATCGGGCGGCGTGATGCTCAACAAGGAAAAACTCGAATCTTTTGACACGCTTATCGACGCAAGTTCGCTTATCGGCGGAAAATACTTGCTTGCGCAACGCGGAAAAAAGAATTATTTCTTGTTGATTGCAGAGTAGTCCTTCTCGTTTTTAGGGCTTTGAAAAAATCTGCACGAAAAAACAGTTGGGATATTTGGCTAATTACAATTATTATTATACTTTTGCACTGCTTTTCACGAAGCGTTAGGATTGTCCCATGGTGTAATGGTAGCACACCTGATTTTGGTTCAGCCAGTCTAGGTTCGAATCCTGGTGGGACAACAAAAAAGGTGGATAGTTGTTTATCAATTGTCTGCCTTTATCTATTTTCCGATTTTTTTATCGAACAGGCACGGAAAACGAAGTTTTTTGTTTAAGTTTGCACTTCAAAAAGAAAATGGACTCAGATGGAACAGCCTTCAAAACCTGTATTTAAAATCGACATCGAAAACGTCTTACAATCCAAAGCGCCAAAGTATCACAAGCGGATACCTCGGTTTGTCATCAATTACATCAAGCGCATTATCCATCAAGACGACATCAATGGGATTATTGTGCGCAACAACCATCGAGACGGCGTGGATTTTATGCAAGCCTTGGTTTCGGACGAATTTAAGGTTAATCTTCGTGTGGAAGGGGAAGAATTTATTCCGAAAGAAGGGCGTTTCGTTTTCGTGTCGAACCACCCGCTCGGCGGATTGGACGGGATATGCCTCTCGGCGTACATCGGCGAAAAATGCGACAGGAAAATAAAATGCCTTGTGAACGACGTGCTGCTGAACATCAAAAATTTAGAGTCCATTTTCGTCCCCATCAACAAATACGGTTCGCAAGCGAAAAATTCAACCCTCGCCATCAATGAGGCTTATGCTTCCGACAATCAAATCATTACCTTTCCAGCAGGGCTCTGTTCCCGAAAAATCGGCAGGGAAATAACCGATTTGCCTTGGCAAAAAAACGTTGTGGTAAAGGCGGTGGAACATCGGCGCGACATCATTCCCGTCCATTTCGAAGGGCGGAACTCGAATTTTTTCTACAACCTCTCGAAGCTGCGGAAAAAAATCGGGGTAAAATTCAATTTCGAGTTGGTTTACCTGCCCGATGAAATGTTCAAGAACAAAGGGGCAACTTTCGGCATCACTTTCGGGAAACCGATTCCGTGGCAATCGCTCGACAAATCAAAAACGCCCGCACAATGGGCAAAACACATAAGGGAACAGGTTTATACGTTGAAAAAACAACCAAAATAACGGCACGACGATGGAAAAAATAATCGAACCGGTAGAGAAAAGTTTGCTGAAAAGCGAACTGACTTGGCAGAAAAGAATGCGGCGGACAAACAAAGCCGACAACGAAATTTATATCTTTACCGCGCACGACTCGCCCAACCTGATGCGCGAGGTGGGACGGCTGCGCGAAATCGCCTTCCGCCATTACGGTGGCGGAACAGGGCTTGAAGCGGACATCGACAAGTACGACACGATGGACAAGCCCTATTCTCAACTCATCGTGTGGGATTCCGAAAAAGAGGAAATACTTGGGGGATACCGCTTTATTTCGGGGCAGTGCGTGGATTTCGACGAAAACGGCAAACCAATGTTGGCAACGGCGCACCTGCTCAATTTCTCAAAAAATTTCATCGAGAACTACCTGCCTCATACCGTGGAACTCGGGCGCTCGTTTGTGTCGCTCGAATACCAATCCACCCTGATGAGCCGCAAAGGTATTTTCGCGCTCGACAACTTGTGGGACGGCTTGGGCGCACTAACGGTTATCGATCCCTCGCTCAGGTATTTTTTCGGCAAGGTAACAATGTACGGCACCTACAACAAACAGGCACGCAATATGATACTCTATTTCCTGAACAAGCATTTCCCCGATCACGAACAATTGGTGTCGCCCATCAAGCCCTTGGAAACCAACACCGACGTGGATACGATGCAGCAACTCTTCAAGCACAACACGTTTAAAGACGACTACAAGATATTGAACCGCGAAGTACGCGCCTTGGGCTTGAATATCCCCCCGCTCGTCAATGCCTATATGAGCCTCTCGCCCTCGATGCGGTTTTTCGGCACGGCTATCAACGACGAGTTCGGCGACGTGGAAGAATCGGGAATCCTCATCGAAATCAGCCAAATTTTAGAGGATAAGCGCGTGCGCCACATCGAATCGTATTTGCGGAGTAACCCCGGAAAAAGGCTGATCGCCTCGCTGAAAAAAGCCATTTCGGGAAAGAAATTGCGGAGGAAAAAATAAGGGGATTTTGAATAATCTGAACATCAATCAGTTGAAATATATTAGTCCGAGAAAAAACAGTCTTGTTAATAACTTTTTTCTTCTATAATCGTCTTTAATTGACAATTTTTTGCATCTTTACCGTTGAAAATTATAGAGGTAACAACGAATAAGATATGCCGAGGGCAAAACCATACAATCGTTTCACAGGTGCTTCGATGTTTTCGAGCACGGGCATTGCAGAACAATATTTTTCTGATGTAGGAATTGATATTGTTGATAATCTTGGCAAAGACATTAGCCATAGTATTTCAGACCTTACGCTTTCTAAATTTGCAACTGCCGGAATATGATAACAATAACGCACGAAAATAATATGCAGTTGATGGCGAGGTATCCCGACAAATACTTCGACCTTGCAATAGTTGACCCGCCGTATGGAATTTTGAATAAAACTCCACGAGGCGGCGACCATAAATTTAATAAAGACGAGTACAGCCAATGGGACACAAAGCCTGATGATGAATATTTCAATGAATTATTTCGTGTTTCAAAAAATCAGATCATTTGGGGCGGCAACTATTTTGGACAGCTTTGGACAAGAAGTGAATATAACAAAGGATTTATTATCTGGGACAAAAATCAACCTGAAACATTAAACAATTTTTCAATGGCGGAAATGGCTTGGAGTTCTCTTGACAGACCTTCAAAAATCTTTCATTTCAGCGTTCGCAAAAATCGCAATAAAACACATCCGACACAAAAACCCGTTGAGTTGTACGAATGGCTGTTGAAAATGTACGCCAATCCAACCGACAAAATTTTGGACACGCATTTAGGCAGCGGTACGATTGCGATTGCCTGCTACAAAGTGGGCATTAGTTTGACTGCTTGCGAAATTAGCGAGGAGTATTTTTTTAAGGCATTAGAAAAAATAAAGGAGGTTGGCCCAACCGTTGAAATTAAATTGCAGGACGACGTTTTTTCCCTGACATTTCCACACCAAACAGAGCCGACGAACAAAAAATACCCGTTATACAAAGAACAATCCGCACAGTTGCAACTTCTGATGGAAAACAAAGCCACTGCAAGCAATCCCCATCGTTAAAAAAAATCAGGGGGGCAAAACATTCTTCCCCCCACATTGTTTACCACCTGAAATTGTGTTTTTGACGGAATGAAAAAAATAAACATCGCAATCGACGGCTTCTCATCAAGTGGGAAAAGCACCATCGCCAAAGGCTTGGCAAAAAAAATCGGCTACATTTACATCGACAGCGGCGCAATGTACCGCGCCGTATCGCTATTTGCCATTCGAAACGGGTGGATAAGCGATTCCGCCATCGACGAGAAAGCCTTGGAATCTCAGGTCCCAGACATCTGCATCTCGTTCAAAACCAACGCGCAAGGACAGCAGGAAACCTACCTGAACAGCGAAAACGTGGAAAAAGAAATCCGCAATTTGAAAGTAGCCGACGGCGCAAGCCGCGTGAGCACGATTGGTTTTGTCCGCCGCGAGTTGGTTCGCCAACAACAAGCGATGGGAAAAGAAAAAGGCGTGGTAATGGACGGGCGCGACATCGGGACGGTGGTGTTCCCCGACGCGGAATTGAAAATCTACGTGAACGCCTCGCCGGAAATACGCGCAAAACGCCGCTTCGACGAATTGACGGCGAAAGGCGAAAACGTGAGTTATGCCGACGTGCTCGCCAACGTCAAGGAACGCGACGAGCGGGACACTACCCGCAGCGAAAGCCCCCTGCGCAAAGCGGTGGACGCCGTTGAATTGGACAATTCTCGTATGGGTATGGACGAACAACTGCAATGGGCGTTCGACTTGTTTTACAAGGCTACAGCGACATAATCCGATGGGAAAAATGGAGATAGACAAACGATCGGGCTGTTGCTTCGGCGTTGCAAACGCCCTCAAAAAAGCCGAGGAAGAGCTCAATCGTGGCGGTACGCTCTACTGCCTCGGCGACATCGTGCACAACAACCTCGAAGTGGAAAGGCTCGCCAAAATGGGCTTGGTTACCATCAACCACGATCAGATGAAAGAGTTGAAAAACGTCCGCGTGTTGCTTCGTGCGCATGGCGAACCGCCAAGCACCTACCAAATTGCACGCGAAAACAACATCGAAATCATTGACGCTTCGTGTCCGGTGGTGCTCAGCCTGCAAAAGCGCATCAAGAATAAATTTATGGAAAAGCCCGAAGAAACCTCGCAAATCGTCATCTACGGAAAGAAGGGGCACGCGGAAGTGAACGGACTTCTTGGGCAAACCGACTCGAAAGCCATTGTGATTGAGAAAAAAGAGGACATTGACAAGCTCGATTTTTCAAAAAACATCTCGCTCTTTTCGCAGACTACCAAATCGCTCGAAGGCTTGGCGGAAGTGGGCGAAATGATTAAGGAACGCATCAAGGGCGGCGCCGAATTTGAGTATTTCGACACCATCTGCCGTCAAGTTTCCAACCGCGTGCCGAACATCAAGGAATTTGCGGCGAAACACGATCTCGTGCTTTTCATCGCCGGGGAAAAAAGCTCGAACGGGAAAGTCCTTTTTGCTGAATGCAAGGACGTAAACCCAAATTCCTATTTCATTCATTCGCCGGAAGACGTGGACACCTCGCTCATCAAAAGCGATATGAGCATCGGAATATGCGGCGCGACTTCCACCCCCGAATGGCAGATGGAAGCCGTCGCAAAAAAAATTCAAGAGGCTTTCCCCTCTATTCTTTTGGAAGAATAAGGGAAAATTTGCACTATATCAATCCAGCCTTTTCCACCAAATCGGGATCGATCATAATGCGTCCGCAATACTCGCAGACGATGATTTTCTTGCCCAATTTAATGTCCATTTGCCGTTGGGGCGGGATTTTGTTGAAGCAACCGCCACACGCGCCGCGCTGAATGGGCACGATTCCCAAACCGTTGCGGGCGTTTTTGCGAATGCGCTTGAACGCCGCCAACAAACGCGGTTCGATCAGCGTTTCCATTTTCTTCGCCTTTTCGCGGATTTTTTCTTCTTGAGTCTTGGTTTCCAACACAATATCGTCGAGTTCCTTCTTCTTGTGTTCCAAATCCACCGTTTTTTCTTTCAAGGCATTCTCCGATTTCTCAATTTGTTCCTTCAAACTTTTGCTGTCCTGCGCATATTCGCGGATATGTTTCTCTGCCAACTCTATTTCGAGGGTTTCAAATTCAACTTCCTTCGAAAGATGATCGTATTCTTTGCTGTTGCGAACGTTTTCGAGCTGTTGGTTGTACCGCTCGATTTTCATTTTGCTCGTCTCAATTTTAACCTTCTGCTGTCGGATGGCATCGTCCAAATCCTTCAAGTCAAGGGAGAATTTATTGATGCGCGTACCCAGCCCCGCGATTTCATCGTCGAGATCAGCCACTTCCAAGGGCAGTTCGCCGCGAAGGGTTTTAATCTTGTCTATCTCGGAAAGATGAGATTGAAGTTTGTACAAGGTTTTCAGTTTGTCTTCCACCGAAACTTCCTTTTCTGCTTTCTTTTTTGTTGCCATAAAACATTGATTTATTAATTGTTGATTACATCATTTGAAAAAAAATGCAGCAACAAAACAGCCCCCGCTTGTTTTATTACCACATCATTTGCAAAAGGCGGGAACCAGTCTGACCGCCTGATTTTTACAAATACTTGACCGGGTTCGTGTCGAACGCCGACAAATGCACGACAAAGGTAGGGAATTTTTTTGAAATAACATCGAAAAATATCTTTTTTGTGCATATTTCCGACTCGTGATGCCCCACCACCGCCAGCAACATCTTGTCTTCCACGTCATAAAAATCGTTGTATTTCGCCTCGCCCGTGATAAATGCGTCCGCCCCATAAGCGATGGCTTCGCCAATCAGGAAGGCGCCAGCACCGCCACACAACGCCACGTCGCGAATTTCACGTCCGCTAAACGCGGAATGGCGGATCGATGGCAGACGGAACAGGTCTTTGAGCAAATACAAAAATTCCTGTTCCGACATCGGTTCGGGCAAAACCCCCACGACACCGCTTCCGAACTGCGTCCATTTATTCGTCAGGGGGTAAAAGTCAAATGCGGGTTCTTCGTAGGGGTGGACGGCAAGCAAGGCACGCAACACATCGTTTTGCTTGTGCTTGGGCACTACGGTTTCGATGCGTACTTCCGGCTCGAAATGCAATTTCCCTTTTTCGCCGACGAAGGGGTGCGCGTTATCCATTGCGCGAAACGAACCCTCGCCGTGCAGGTTATAGCTGCACGAATCGTAATTGCCGATACCCCCAGCCCCTGCGTTGAACAGCGCGGCGCGAACCTGCTCGGCGTGCGAACCGGGCACGAAAGTTACCAATTTCAGCAAGGCGTTTTTCTGCGGGCTGAGAATGCGCACCTGTTGCAGTTCGAGCATTTCCGCCAGCTTGAAATTTACACCGCCCGTTGCGTTGTCGAGGTTGGTGTGCGCCGCATAAACCGTCAAATCGTACTTCACGGCTTTCATCAGGCTACGCTCAATGTAGTTTTTGCCGGTAAGCGATTTCAGGGCGCGAAACATCAGCGGGTGGTGCGACACAATGAGGTTGCAACCCAATGAAAGAGCCTCTTCCACAACATTTTCCGTAACGTCGATGCAAAGCAGTACGCCGGTGGCTTCGCGATTGGGATCGCCCACCTGCAAGCCGCTGTTGTCGAAATCTTCCTGCAAAGGAAGCGGCGCAAGCTGTTCTATCGTTTGTAGTATCTCGCGAATGCGCATAGCAGGGTATTTTTTACAAAGATAGTGAAAGTTGAGCGCAAAAAACAAACTTGTTTGATTTTTTGCCGAAACGCACCCGATCTTTTTCAAATGTACATCAATTTGCCGGATTTGAAATGTATTTTGATTTTTTTCATCGCTTGTTTTCGTTTATCGGTAAGAAGCTGTTTAAATTTTACAGCTGATCTTTTTTATCGCTATTTTAAGATGGATTTTTTGCTTTTCAGTTGAAGATTTAGCGGGCTAAATCGAGAATGACAAGTGAAAAATACGCTTAAAAGAGCAGAAAAAAGTAGATGGGAATACTATAAGATATTATTTTGTTAAAATTTAAAACAGCTTCTTAGAAACTGTTTAAACACCCATTGTGCCTTTGCAAGAATTTACTCCGTAGGAGTATTCCGTAAATAACCCCCGATGCAATCGGGGGATGCTGAAACAAGTTCAGCATGACGGTGTGTTCAACTCCTTCGGAGTTGGGTGGAGGGGCATTTCCTTCCCCACACTGCGGCTTGCACGGGGTTATGCAAGGGATAGCCTTACCGGGCTAAAAACACAAATGCACAACAAGTTTCGCTAAAATTTTAATAGTTTCTAAACATTTACTATATTTGCGCGTTTAAATAAATGCAGATGCTGCATCACAGCGTATCAAAATACAATACAAAAGAAAACAGACAAAACTATTTTATTCACTAACTAACAAATAAAATTATGAAATCAGAAGCTAAATTATTATTGGGATTAGGAATCGGCGTTGCTCTCGGCGCGGCGGTGGGTTACATTATGGGTAGTGACAAAAAAGAAGAGTGGCTCGAACAAGCCAACGCTTTTGCCGACAAGGTACGCGCAAACGTGAAATCGGCGATTTACCGCGGTAAATCAGAAGTGAACGACTTGAAAGAAGACATCGACGACATTGCCGAAATCGCCAAGAGAGAACTCGCCAAAAAATAAACCGCCTTAATTTACCCAGACGATGGAAGAAAAAAAAGCAAGTACATTGTTCGAGGAAATGAAAGACGATGTATCAAGTTATGTGCAGAACACCATTGAGTTAGCCAAACTCGAAGCTTTCGAGAAATTAGCCAAAGGCTCGGCAATGGCGGCACATAACCTGATACTGCTGTTCATATCCCTTTTCCTACTGCTACTCGTTTTCGTAACAGCCGGCTTGTATTTGGGGCAACTCTTGCAAAACCTTTGGATGGGATTCGGCATCGTTTCGCTGTTCAACCTCTTGCTGCTGCTGATTATCCTGTCGGTGGGCAAGAAAATGAAAAGCTCTATCACAAACAGAGTCATCGCCTTCCTGATGGAAAAAGACGACGACTGACAACAAAACACAACAATGAGAACGTATAAATTAACACCCCTCGAACAACTTCAATTAGAGAAAAAAAAGGTTCGCGAAGAACGCGCCGTGGCGGAACAACGCTTGGTTTATCAATTGCAGTACATCAACGACAATTGGGGCTCGTTAATTACACGCGGGATAAGTTCGTCTATCAAAAACAAGTTTTTCGAGCGAATGGAAGGGATTTCCGTTTTCGACACGGTAGCCGCCCCCCTCATCGGCAAAAGCAGCAACCCTTGGCTGAACTTCGCCACATCGAACCTGCCCCTATTGCGAAACGTGGCGTGGGGTTTGCTCAAACCAGCCCTGATGGCTTACGCCACAAAAAAAATAACCTCGCTGATTTTCGGAAAGAGAAAGAAATAAGAGAATTGAGAATTAAGAGGGCGGTACGCCATCATTTTGTCCTTTTGTAGTATGGTAAATATATTAAAAAACATTGACTGGAAAGGGTATAAAACAATCGGTTATGGCAGAGCGTATGGGAATCGCGCAGGCCGCGTATTCCAATTATGTGAACCGTAACAACGATATTCCGTTCAATCGTTTAACACAAATAGCAAATGTTTTGGGCGTTTCTGTGATAGACATTATTACATACCCTGAAAAATAGGTTGAGTCGGATTCAATTTTGGCGGAAAAGGAAAGCGGAAAAGTGGCGGTTATGTTCGAAGTTTCCCCCCGCAACAAAGATATGCTTCTCAAATTGGTACTCGAAGAAATGACAACCGAAAAAATAAAAAATAGATGAATTTCTTTTCAAAATTATTCAACCGCACCCCTCTCATTTTCCATTTTCCATTCTCAATTTTCTATTTCCCTTCCGTACACTTATTCACTAAGTAAACCAACGATTTATACGCAAGCCCGCTATTTATCGACAATCCGATTTCGCAGGTGCGGCTGTTGGAATAGCCTTCCGTTGCCCCTTTCAAGTTGCCTTTCAAGGGCGCGAGCGCGGAAAAATTGAGTTCCGGGAAGAAAAAACCACGATCGCCTGCCCAAGCGCAACAACCCACATTTTCGGGGACGACAACCCGATCGGCGCAAAGCGATGCCACGGCAATCAGTTTCTTCTGCAAATTCATTTTGGTGGAACTGCACGTGGTGTGGACGGCAACCGAAACGGGTTGTTTCGTAAACACCAAGCGATCCAACAGAAAATCGTGGATAAATTCCACCTGATCGTACACCTTCAATCGCCGATCGAGCGTTTCGCGTATGTGCAACAGGCAGGGGCTCATATCGCAAACGATGGGCAATTTGCCGCCGCCACTCGCTTTCAGCAGGGCTTCGTTGAGTTCGGCTTCCTTTTTCCGCGCTTGTTTGCGAAATCCTTTGCTTGCAAACGCCATACCGCAACAAAGTTTGTCCTTCTCTTCGGGAATGACAACGGAATACCCCGCTTTTTTCAGCAGCAGCAACATCGTCGAAGGAAGATCCTTTTCCGCAACGTCGTATCCGAAAGACTTTCCGCCCATCGAGCGCGTGATGCAGGACGGAAAATAAACCACTTTCGGCGCATCTTGCGAAACAAAATGATTCTCGCCACAAGAAATTTTCGCGCTTCCCGAAGGCGTGTATCGCATCCACAAGGGGAAAATGCCGTCGAAAAGTTTGTAAAGCCCGTGCGTGATCCCTTCCATCTGCGCGTAGCCGATAATTCGGGCGAGGGCGTGTGGAATATTGAGCAGTATCCGCAAAGACGCCGTTAGTCCGCCCATATTGTTGGCGATGACATCGGCTATTTTGTTGGCGAAACGTCCGTTGTGTTGCCACCGCAATTCCTTCACGAGCAAGCCTGTGTTGATGCCAACAGGACACGAGAGCGCACACAAACCGTCGGTGGCGCAGGTGTCGTCGAGCGGATAGGAAATGGATTCAGCCCATTGCCCGAACGATTTATTTTTTCCTGATCGACTCGATTTCTGCGTGAGCCAACGGTAGGCGACGATGCGCTGACGCGGCGTGAGCGTCAGGTTTCTCGATGGGCAGTTGATTTCGCAAAAACCACATTCGATGCACTTGTCAATCATCGGGTTAGCATCGGGAATCTCTTTCAAGTTCTTGATGAAGACATCTTTATCGCCGTTTATCACTACGCCCGGATTGAGAATGTTTTTCGGATCGAAGGCTTTTTTGATGCGTTTCATCAAGCCGTACACCTCGCTACCCCATTCCAATTCGACAAAGGGTGCCATATTGCGCCCCGTTCCGTGCTCGGCTTTCAAACTGCCGTTGTGTTTCAACGCCACTAAATCGCAGAGTTCCTGCATAAAACGCGCATATTTTTCCACGCCTTCCGGCGAATTGAACGCAGGGAAAACCGTAAAATGCACGTTCCCGTCCAATAAATGCCCCCACATCACGGCATCGGCATAGCCCGAACGGACAAGCAGTTGGCGAACATCAGTCAGCGCGTCGCCAAGCACCTCGGCACTGAATGCAAGGTCTTCGATGACACTCATCGTCTGCGCCGGACGGGCAGCCGCCGCCGAAGTGAAAAGTCCGTTGCGAACGCGCCAATACGTGTCATACAACTGCGTGTCGGTGGTAAAACGGATCGGCGAAAGCGTTTCGATGAACGACAGTTTTTCCTCGATTTCCCGCATTTGCGCCGACAGCGTTTCCGTGTCGTCGGCGGAAGTGTCGATGAGCAACGCGGCGGCGGTTTCGGGCAGCGATTTCAATTCGGGCGGCATACCGTCTTGATTTTCAACGGCGCGAAGCGCGTTCCTGTCCATCAATTCCGCCGCGCTTACCGAACAGCTTCGCAAGGGGATAATCGCCTTGCACACATCGCGCAAGTTGGGGAAATAAACCATCGCGCAGGCTTTGAGGGGCGCGTCGTGTACCGTTTCGAAGGTTACCTGCGAAATGAAGCCCAAGGTTCCCTCCGAGCCGACAAGCAGGTGGCGGATAATTTCTATGGGATCGTCGAAATCAATCAGCGAGTTCACGCCGTAGCCGCAAGTGTTTTTCAAGCGGTATTTCCTCGCGATTTTTTCGCGTACCGACTCATTTTCAACTGCATCGCGACGAATTTGCAGGATTTCCCCGATCAACTGAGGGTGCGATTCGACAAACGCCCTGCAACTTTCCGGATCGGCGGTGTCGAGCAGGGAACCGTCGGCAAAGATGATCCGCATCGCCTTTACCGTGTTGTAGCTGTTGTATTTGATTCCGTAGCTCGAACCGCTCGCGTTGTTGGCAACGATGCCCCCAATTTTTGCCGAGTTGATGGACGCGGGCTTCGGACCGAGCTTCCTGCGGTAGCGCATCAGCGAACGGTTGGCTGCCGTCCCGGTAACGCCCACACCGAAAGTGGCGGTAATCCCCTCGTCTTTGATGGCGAAAAATTCAAATCCCTGCCCGATTTCCACCAACACGGAATCGGATATGCTTTGTCCGCTCAAACTTGTCCCTGCCGCCTTGAACGTCAGTGGAATGTTTTTTTCGCCGCAAAAGCGCAACAAGCGAATGATTTCATCTTCGGAATTTGCGTTTAGCACAAGCCCCGGCACGAGGCGGTAAAGTCCTGCGTCAGTGCCTTTTGTGAGGCGCGACAAATCGTCCGAAAAAATTTGATCCGAAGGGAAAAGCCTTCCGAGTTGCTGTTGTAAATTGTCCGTGTCCATCGGTGTATGTTGTATGGTGCAAAGATAAGGGTTTCGGCTGACAGATAGTTGCATTGCTTGCATTTTATTTGGGGGGATAAGTTACATTCCGTTCGCCGTTCGCCAATTATGATTTTATGTATCTCTACGGGGAAAGTAAAAATTAAGAAACCGTTTAAATTTAAACAGGTCCTAAACAACCGCTAAAAATATTTTGTTAAAATTTAAACAGGTTCTAAGGGTTTTTTAGTTATTTTGCGACTTACATAATAAGATGATGACTTTAATAGCATAGCATGGAAATTTCCTCTGAAAGATTAAAACAGTTGATCTATGAATTGTCGAAAAACAATTCTCAGGATGCCTTGAAACAGATTTATTTGACATTTTATCCAAAACTTTTCCGGCTTGCCATTTATTATGTCAGGGTAAAAGCCACGGCAGAAGAAATTGTTTCGGACACCTTTTTTTCGATATGGCAACAACGTTCGCAGCTATTGGAAATACATGATTTTAACGCCTTTGTATATCAAATAACAAGGAATATATCCATATCCTACCTCCGAAAACAAACAAGTTCAAACAAAAATATTGATTCTGCCGATGTGGATATATTTTTTAATTCGGCGGAAACGCCTGAATCGGAACTCATTTCGGCGGAACTTATGCGGAACTTGAATCAGGCAATTGAAAAGTTGCCGGAAAAATGCAAATTGGTTTTCAAATTGATAAGGGAAGAAAACCTTAAATATAAGGAGGTGGCTTCCATGCTGAACATTTCCATTAAAACGGTGGAGGCTCATATATCAATGGCTGTCTTAAAATTACGAGATATTTTGAAAAATGATTTAAAATAACGTGGGTTCGATATAATCATAATGCTTAGAAGCTGTAAAATTTAAACAGCTCCTAAGGGTTTTTTCAAAAAAACACGACATTATAAATAGATATGGAAAAAAGACAATTTACATATATCAACCGGATCATCGCGAACGTGCTGTCGAGAGAAGCATCTCTTGATGAGATTGTCGTTTTTAGCCGTTGGCTGAATGAAAATGAAAAAAACAAAAAAGAATTTCAGGTTCTTTCCGAATATTGGGGCATTGAATCGGGCGATAAAAGTTTTTTGGCGGAAATTTCTTTCGATAAAAACAAATCACGGATTTTTACCGGGAAAAAGCCAGATTTACCTTCGGCAAAAAAGAGGCACTTGGCATTTATTTTTTCGGTAGTCGCTTCTTTTTTAATCGTTTTATCTTTGGGTGGCTATTGGTTCTTTCAACACCATTCGGAATGGGAAAGCTGCACCTATCTGTCGCAAGACGGAATTACGAATTTCATTTTGCCGGACAGTTCCAACGTAACGTTGAACAAGCACAGCCGCTTGACTTATTCCAATCAATTCCTGTCGAAAAACCGGGCAGTCAGTCTGCAAGGGGAAGCCTATTTTGAAGTGAAAAAAATGAACGGCAAAAAGTTCAGCGTTCAAATCGGAAATTCCCATGTGGAAGTGTTGGGGACAAAGTTTAACGTCAACGGAAGAAAACCTGAAAACCGCATTACCGTTACGCTCGTGGAAGGATCGGTATTGTTTAAAAACGAAAATCACGAGGTGTTGATGACGCCCAATCAAGAACTGACCTATTGCACCCAGACCGGATTAATAGAAAACAAAAGCGTCGATGCAAATTTGAACACGGCATGGATAGAGGGCATATACCACTATAACTCCATCCCCTTATCGGAATTAGCAGAAAAACTGAAAGAGCGATACGGTGTGGAGGTTGCATTTGACAAACACTTGAAAGACATCAAGGTTTCGGGGACATTTTTACAGGATCAAAGCATCGAGGAAATCTTAAATATTATGCAAAACAGTATCGGTTTCAAATGGGAAAAGAAAGGGAATAAGATCATTATATACTAATACTTTTATTTATTAATACGAAAAATATGCAAAAATTTAAATCTGAAATCTTCGCAAGGCGAAAATTCAAGAAGCGTTTGTTGTTTTTTCTCGTCGGATTTGTTGTCATGTCGCATTCAAATCTTTCGGCGCAGAAATCAAGCATCCAAACGCAGAAAGTCACATTGGCTGCCGAAAAAATGTCGCTTCGGGACATATTCAAAGCCATTGAAAAACAGAGTAATTTCTTTTTTCATTCTGTTGATGCAGACATTGAAGGAGTTACAGTAAGCCCGCCGTCAAACGGCACAATACACGATGTGTTGGATTCTGTGCTGAAAAACGCCCCTTTGACGTATTCGGTAAACGGACGGCACATCAGTATCTCAAAAAAGGAAAAGCCGGCTGCTACCCAGTCAAAAACGGCGGATAAAAACCGTTCTGTTACTGGTGTCGTGTCCGATGAGAACGGCGAGCCGCTGCCGGGAGCAAGCATCGTTGTCAAAGGCTCTACGCGCGGCGTAACCACCGATGCCGACGGTACTTTCAAAATTGAGGTCTCTGCCGACGACATCCTTGAATTTTCTTTCATCGGCTACGAGATGTTACCCGTCAAAGTTGGCACCCAGACTTACATCAGCATCAAACTCGAACCCAAGCGTAACGAACTCGACGAAGTGACCGTTGTGGCTTTCGGAAAACAGAAGAAGGAGAGTGTCATCGGTTCCGTTACAACCATTGCGCCGAAGAACCTGAAAGTGCCTTCCAGTAATTTAACGACCGCTTTTGCGGGACAGATGGCGGGCGTGATTGCCTATCAGCGTTCGGGCGAGCCGGGCGCCGACGATGCGGATTTCTACGTTCGCGGAATCACCACGTTCGGAGTAAACCGTAATCCGTTGATCCTGATTGACAACATCGAACTGACGAAAACCGACCTGGCGCGATTGCAACCCGACGATATCGCCAGTTTTTCGGTGATGAAGGATGCGACTGCAACGGCGCTTTACGGGGCGCGCGGGGCTAACGGCGTTATCCTTATCACAACCAAACAGGGGGAGGAAGGACCGCCCAAAGTATCGCTCCGCATTGAGCAGTCGATGTCTTCGCCCACCCGCAAGGTAGAACTTGTCGATCCTATTACCTGGATGCAATTAGCCAACGAATCTGTGCTGACGCGTAACCCGATGGGTTTTGCTCCTTACACGGATGAAAAGATCGACAATACCATCAACGGTACGGATCCGTATCTCTATCCGGCGGTGGACTGGATGGATATGCTGATACGCGACAATTCCACGTCTTCCCGTTACAACATACAGTTGAGCGGCGGCGGGAAAGCGCACCGTTACTATGTCGCCGGCGCCCTCAACCATGATAACGGCATCATGAAAGTGGATAAACGTAACAATTTCAACAGTAACATCAACAACAATTCGTACTCCCTGCGTTCGAATATTGAGTTGCAGGTAACCCCGACGACGTTGATGAATGTTCGTTTGAGCGGCGTTTTCGATGATTACAGCGGACCGCTGACCAGCGGAACGGATTTGTTCAGAAACATCATCAAGTCGAATAGCGTCCTGTTTCCTGCTTATTACCCGGCTAGCGGTTCTTATTCCGAAGTCCGGCACATTATGTTCGGGAACAAGGATAACCAGTATTATAATCCATACGCCGAATCGGTCAAGGGTTACAAGGAAAGGAACCGTTCACAGATGCTTGCCCAGGTCGAGGCGAAACAGGATCTTAATTTCATCACCGAAGGCCTTTCCGTGCAGGCGATGATGAATATTTCGCGCCTGTCGCAGTTTTCGGTAAGCCGTTATTATACGCCTTACTGGTATGAACTCAAGGGCATTAACCCCATCACCGGGGAATACATGATCAACAATACGAATACCGGTACCGACTGGCTTGATTACAGCGAGGGCGACAAGGAAACCAATTCCACGCTGTATGTAGAAGCCATGGCGAATTACAACCGCACTTTCGGCGACCACAGTGTCAACGGCTTGCTGGTCACCATTCTCCGCGAATCGCTCTACGCCAATACAGGGTCGCTGCAACTGTCGCTTCCGCACAGGAACCTGGGCGTGTCCGGACGTTTCACGTATGGCTTTAGCAACCGTTATTTCCTTGAATTCAACTTCGGTTACAACGGCTCGGAGCGGTTCTCCGCCAATCACCGCTGGGGTTTCTTCCCTTCGGTGGGCGCGGCATGGAACATCGCCAACGAGAAATTCTGGGA
>JAISYO010000133.1 GCA_031269865.1 Dysgonamonadaceae bacterium
ATTCCGTGTCGTGGCACGGAATGACGGCGTACCCCCCCCTCATTTTCAATTTTCAATTTTCAATTCTCAATTGTTGATTGTCAATTTCATCGGAATTTCGTATCTTTGCGCCTTTAACAGCGAATAAGCAAATGAAAATCCAAATCATCAATGGTCCAAACCTCAATTTGTTGGGTGTGAGGGAGCCGGGCATTTACGGAAACGAGTCGTTTGAAGCCTACTTCGAGAAATTGAAAGAGCGCAATCCCGATGCGAAACTGTTTTATTTTCAGTCGAATGTGGAAGGCGAAATCATCAATCAGATTCAAGAGGCGGGATTCGCCGACACGGGCATCGTCCTCAACGCCGGGGGCTACACGCACACGTCGGTGGCGATTCGCGATGCCATAAAAGCCGTCCGCGATTTCGGCGTCCACGTTGTGGAAGTGCATATTTCCAACGTCCACGCCCGCGAGGAATTTCGCCACACGTCCCTTATTTCGACGGTTTGCCTCGGCTCGATAGCCGGATTTGGGTTGTATTCCTACGATTTGGCGATTCAGGCGTTGAAGGCTGCTCAATAAAAAATAGATAAAAATTAGTTTTGAAAGAAAAAAAAGTATGCGTAGATACACAAAAATTATAGCGACGGTTTCAGACAAACGATGCGAAGTGCCTTTCATTCAGCAACTTTATGACGAAGGAATGAACGTGGTACGAATGAACTCGGCGCACTTAAACGAAGAGGGCTTCGCGGCGATCATCAACAACGTGAGGGCGGTTTCCAAGAATATCGCCCTGCTGATGGACACCAAAGGTCCCGAAATACGGACGACTGTCGCCCCCGAACCCATTGTTTTGAAAACGGGCGAGCAGATCCGCGTCGAAGGAAATCCCGACGGAATTTCTTCGCACGACGCCATCTATGTGTCCTACCGCAATTTGGCGAAGGAGTTGGAATTGGGTAAGGATATTCTGATAGACGATGGGGAAATAGACTTGAAAGTGGTTGAGGTTCACGAAGATTACTTGCTTTGTAACGTTCAAAACGATGGCGTGGTGGGAAGTCGCAAAAGTGTGAACATTCCCGACGTGCGCATCAACTTGCCCTCGCTGACGGAAAAAGACAAGAAGAACATCTTGTTCGCCATCGAGAACAAGCTCGATTTTATTGCCCATTCCTTCGTGCGCAACAAACAGGACGTGTTGGAAGTGCAGTCCATTTTGGATGAACACGACAGCCCCATAAAAATCATCGCCAAAATAGAAAATCAGGAGGGCGTGGACAACGCCGACGAGATTCTCGACGTTGCCTACGGCATTATGGTTGCGCGTGGCGATTTGGGTATCGAAGTGGCGCAGGAAAAAATACCCGGCATACAGCGCAAGCTGATACATAAGGCTATACAGCACCGCAAGCCGGTTATCGTGGCTACGCAGATGCTTCATTCGATGATTCAGAACCCGCGCCCCACCCGCGCCGAGATTACCGACATCGCCAACGCCATCTACTACCGCACCGATGCCGTTATGCTCAGTGGCGAAACGGCTTACGGAAAATATCCGGTGGAAGCCGTCAGGGTTATGGCGAAAGTGGCTCGCGAAGCCGAGATAACGGAATTGAAAGAAAGCAACATATCCGTGCCGTTGAGCACGGACAAGGGACACGACGTTACCGATTTTTTGGCGAAGCAAGCCGTGAAAACCGCCAAGATATTGAGCACGAAAGCCATCATAACCGACAGCCACACGGGGCGCACGGCGCGGGTGTTGGCGGCATTCAGGGGCACAAGCCCCGTGTACGCGATGACTACCACCGAGCGTTTGGCTCGCGAATTGGCGTTGTCTTACGGCGTGTGGGCTGAATACCAAGAGGGTAGGGGCTTGGATAATACCAAGGAAAGCCGCCGCTCATACTACATTCACGCCATCGAAAGATTGATAACGAACAATATGCTCAAACCCGAAGATCGCGTTGCGTATATGGGCGGTAGTTTCGGCGAATTGGGTGGTACGACTTACCTTGACGTGAGCGAGGCGTGGAAAATTTTGGAGGCGAAAGAGAAATACAATCTTCCCGATTTCACAATGTGAGAGATGACGATTGACGAGTACGTTGAACAACATATTGACGAAGAACCCGCCCTGCTGAAACAGCTTGGGCGCGAGGCGCACGTGAAATTGCTGCGTCCGCGTATGCTGTCGGGGCATTTGCAGGGACGACTGTTGAAAATGCTGGTGCAAATGGTTTGCCCCCTGAACGTGCTGGAATTGGGGACGTACACAGGATATTCGGCGTTGTGTATGGCGGAAGGCTTGGAAAAGCCCGGCGCGATGATCCACACGCTGGAAATCGACGATGAAATGGAGGATTTCAGCCGGGGCTATTTCGAGAAATCGGAATACGGCAAGCGAATCTGCCTCTATATCGGCGATGCGCTGGAAATAATCCCGACTTTCGGCGAAGCCTATTTCGATATGGCTTTCATTGATGCCGACAAGCGCTTGTATTGGGATTATTTTGAACTTGTTTTGCCCAAACTGCGCAGGGGCGGGCTGATTGTCGCCGACAACACGCTTTGGGGCGGCAAAATACTTGAACCGCCGACAAGCAACGATTGGCAGACGAAGGGCGTAATTGAATTTAATGAAAAACTGGCGGGCGACAACCGCGTGGAAAAGGTTATACTGCCTATCCGCGACGGATTGACGCTTATCCGAAAAAAATAGAAAGATGGAAACAAATAGGCAACAAAAAATAAACCGCCTGATACAAAAGGAACTCAGCGAGATTTTCTTGCTCGAAACCAAGAAGATGCACGGCGTGCTGGTATCGGTTACCAACGTGCGCGTATCGCCCGATTTGAGTATGGCGCACGCCTACCTGAGCATTTTCCCTTCCGAGAAGGCAGCCGAGATACTCGGCAACATCAAGGACAGCGTGCGGACCTTGCGCTTCGAGTTGGGCAGGCGTTTGGGCAAACAACTTCGCATCATTCCCGAATTGATGATCCACCTCGATGATTCGCTCGACTACATTGAGAACATTGATAAATTATTGAAAGACGACTAAAAAATTGAATCTTCCGTTTTACATAGCACGCCGTTACCTTTTCTCAAAGAAATCGCACAACGCCATCAATATAATTTCCATTATATCGGTTTGCGGAATTGCGCTTGCTACGATAGCGATGCTCTGCGTGCTGTCGGTTTTCAATGGTTTTAGCGACATTGCGGAAAAGACGTTTGGATCTTTCGATCCCGATTTGAAAATCACGGCGAAAAAAGGCAAGACATTCAACTGGCTGGCGGACGATTTCCAACGGGCGTTGAAATTGGAAGGAATCAATATGGTTTCGGAATCGCTGGAAGAAAATGCCCTTTTCAAGTATCAAGACAGACAAGTGCCGGTGCTGATAAAAGGCGTTTCGGAAGATTTCAGGCTGATGGCGGATATGGACGCGCTGGTTCTCGACGGACAGTTCAAGCTCAGCGAAGACGTGGTGGATTACGCCACCCTTGGCGTGGGGCTTGCGATGACGTTGGGCATTCGCGCCGGTTTCGTGAATCCGATAGAGATTTACGCGCCCAAGCGCACCGAGCGCATCAACCTCGCTAATCCTGCTTCGGCGTTCACGCCCGGCAGCATACAAATAGGTGGTGTGTTCAGCCTGAACCAACCCAAATACGACGATCAGATGGCGGTTGTGCCGATAAAAGTGGCACGGAATTTGTTCCTCTACAACGACAGCACGGTTACCTCGCTCGACGTGGACGTGAGGCAGGGCGCATCGGTAAAAACGCTGAAAAAAGAGATTCAGAAAATCATCGGCGACGGTTTTTGGGTGCAGGATCGTTTTGAACAACAAGCCGAATCGTACCGAATGCTTCAAATTGAGAAGTGGGTTACGTTTCTGATTTTGGGTTTTATCCTGATCCTCGCCGTGTTCAACGTGGTGGGTTCGTTGTCGATGCTGATCGTGGAAAAAAGGGCAGATATTGACAGCCTGCAAAATATGGGCGCATCAACCGGACTTGTATCGCGCATTTTCCTCTACGAAGGCTGCCTGATCGCTTTCTTCGGGTTTTTGCTTGGATTGGTTCTCGGCTTGGTGTTGTGCTTGTTGCAACAGCATTTCGGGCTGTTGCGGTTGAGTGATACGCCGGGGGCATACATTGTAGATGCCTATCCGGTAATTGTGCGCTTCGCCGATATTGTCATCGTACTTGTCGCGGTAAGCGTAGTCAGCTTGCTGACAGTATTTTATTCCGTCAATAATTTAAAGAAAAAACTAAATAAAACTTAATTGATATGAAGATTGCCATAGTTGGAACCGGTTACGTGGGTTTGGTTTCGGGCGCGTGTTTCGCAGAAATGGGCGTGGACGTTACTTGTGTTGATATAGCCGAAGAAAAAATCGAAAGCCTGAAACAAGGCATAATCCCCATTTACGAGCCGGGGTTGAAGAACATTGTTCAACGAAATTACAGTGCGCAGCGACTGCATTTCACTACCGATTTAACCGCCGTCCTAAACGGAGTGGACATTGTGTTTATCGCCGTAGGCACGCCGTCGGGCGAAGATGGAAGTGCCGATTTGTCATACGTGTTTCGCGTGGCTGAAACCATCGCCGAAAATATGACGAAGCCTGCGCTCATCGTTACCAAAAGCACGGTTCCTGTCGGCACGTCACATAAAATCAAGGAGTTGGTTAGCGCGAAATTGGCGCAGAGGGGACTTTCCGATTTGGAATTTGATGTGGCGTCGAACCCCGAATTTTTGAAGGAAGGCGCGGCGGTGGACGATTTTATGAGTCCCGATCGCGTGGTGGTGGGCGTGGAATCGGAACGCGCCGAAAAACTGATGGCGCGACTTTACCGCCCGTTTATGCTCAATAATTTCCGCGTGATTTTTATGGACATTCTCTCGTCGGAAATGACGAAATACGCCTCGAACGCGATGCTGGCAACGCGCATCAGCTTTATGAACGATATTGCGAATTTGAGCGAGCGCGTGGGGGCGGACGTGAATATGGTTCGCCGCGGCTTGGGCAGCGATTCCCGCATCGGGCGTAGTTTTCTTTATCCGGGTTGCGGATACGGCGGCAGTTGTTTCCCGAAAGACATTAAGGCACTGATAAAAGTGGCGGCGGACACCGGTTACGAAATGAAGGTGCTGAAAGCGGTTGAGGCGGTAAACGATGCGCAAAAAACAATCCTTTTCCAAAAATTCAGCGAGTTTTTCAATGGCGAAATCGCCGGGAAGACGGTTGCCGTTTGGGGTTTGTCCTTCAAACCCGAAACCGATGATATGCGCGATGCGCCGTCTATCACACTTATAAATAGCTTGTTGTCATCGGGCGTTTCGGTGCGCGTGTACGATCCTGCGGCGATGAAAGAGGCTGCGCATCGTTTTGGCGACGCCATCTATTACGCCACCGATATTTACGATGCCGCCAACGATGCCGATGCGATTATCGTCCCCACGGAGTGGAAGGAATTTCGCATACCGAACTGGCAAATCCTGAAAAAAATTATGCGCTCGCACGTGGTTGTGGACGGGCGCAACATTTATAACCGCGCCGATTTGGAGTCGCAAGGCTTTGGTTATAAGGGGATAGGGCAGAAATAAGTGCGAAGGGGCTAAATTTGGATAAGATAGGATTGTGTTTCGGCAAAAAAGCAAATAAATTTGATTTTTTTGCTCTCGGCTTTCACTATCTTTGTAAAATGTTTCTGACTTTGGGAGTGTAGCGCAGTTGGTTAGCGCGTTTGCTTGACATGCAAAAGGTCGCGGGTTCGAATCCCGCCGCACCCACTTTTTATAAAAACACCTGATATTTATTGTTTTAACAAAACGCATCATTCGTAATTTCATCAATATGGAACTTTCTTCAAAATACAATCCGCAGGAAATCGAGGAAAAATGGTACAGATATTGGCTCGACAACAAAATGTTTCATTCCGAGCCGAACGAAAAAGAACCTTATACGGTGGTTATCCCTCCGCCCAACGTTACGGGCGTGCTGCATATGGGGCATATGCTCAACAACACGATACAAGACGTGTTGGTTAGACGTGCGCGTATGCAGGGCAAAAACGCCTGCTGGGTGCCGGGAACCGACCACGCCTCGATTGCGACAGAGGCGAAAGTGGTAAATAAACTTGCCGCCGAAGGCATTAAAAAAACCGATTTGAGCCGCGAGGAATTTCTCGAACACGCTTGGGAATGGACGCGCAAGCACGGCGGAATTATCCTCGAACAGTTGAAAAAACTCGGCGCAAGTTGCGACTGGGACAGAACGGCTTTCACGATGGACAAAACTCGCTCGGAAAGCGTGCTGAAAGTGTTTTGCGACTTGTATGAAAAAGGGCTGATTTATCGCGGCGTGCGAATGGTAAATTGGGACCCGAAAGCCCTTACCGCGCTTTCCGACGAGGAAGTGAATTATAAGGAACAGAATGGGAAGTTGTATTACCTTAAATATAAGGTTGTTATTCCTAAATCTGAAATTTTTGAAATTGTAAAAAAAGTAATTGATGAATGGGATGTTTATAGTTTATTATCAGGTGGTGCGCCAAAAAATGAATTTGATGTAGAAAGCAAAGATATTTCTAATAAAATATCTATTGAAAGTAGCGTACAAGATATTGCAAATATTATTTCGCGATTTTTTACAGATGCTTTTGAAAATGAACACTTTACAGTTGAAAATTGTTTTGAGGCAGCAAGTAAAATAAAAACAAATTTTGCCGCTGTTGAACAATTTGCAATCGTTGCGACGACAAGACCTGAAACAATCTTTGGGGATACTGCAATGTGCATAAATCCTTTAAATGAAAAAACGGCGCACCTGAAAGGCAAAAAAGTGATTGTGCCGATTTGCAACCGCGAAATCCCCGTCATTGAAGACGAATACGTTGATATGGAGTTTGGTACGGGCTGCCTCAAAGTTACGCCCGCGCACGACATCAACGACTATATGCTCGGCGAAAAATATCGGTTGCCGTCCATCGACATTTTCAACGACAACGGCACGCTCAACGCGAGCGGCTTGCACTACGCAGGCAAAGACAGGTTCATTGTCCGCAAAGAGATTGAACGCGAGTTGGAAGACGGCGGTTTAATGGAAAAAGTGGAAGCCTACACCAACAAAGTCGGCTTTTCGGAACGCACCGACGTACCCATCGAGCCGAAACTCTCAACGCAGTGGTTTCTGAAAATGGAAAAATTGGCACGTCCCGCCCTCGAAGCCGTTGAAAGCGACACAATTAAGTTTTACCCCGAAAAATTCAAAAACACCTACCGCCATTGGATGACGAACATAAAGGATTGGTGCATTTCGCGGCAGTTGTGGTGGGGGCATCGGATACCTGCGTGGTATGTGTGGGAAAAGGAGGAGGAAAAGTGATCCGGAATGATTAAAATGATTTATTAACCGTTCGAAAGGATATAAAATAAACAGATATATGTCAAACGATTACAAAAATATCGGCTTGGTAATAGCCGAAAACGCAGAGGCAGCGCAAAAACTCGTGCTCGAAAAATTTCCGCAACTTGCAGACGGAAACTATAAATTGGTTCAGGACGAGGATTGCCTCGACACTTGGTTTTCGTCGTGGTTGTGGCCCATATCGGTTTTCGATGGCATCAATAACCCTGAAAACAAGGATATTAAGTATTATTACCCCACCAACGATTTGGTAACCGGTCCCGATATTATTTTCTTTTGGGTGGCGCGAATGATTATGTCAGGCTACGAATACCGCAAGGAAGAATGTTTCAAAAACGTGTATTTTACGGGCATTGTGCGCGACAAATTCGGCAGGAAAATGAGCAAACAACTCGGCAACTCGCCCGATCCCATTGAGTTGATGAACAAATACGGCGCGGACGGCGTGCGTATGGGAATGTTGCTTTCCGCCCCCGCCGGCAACGATATTCATTTCGACGAGGCGTTGTGCGAACAGGGGCGGAATTTCTGCAATAAAATTTGGAATGCGTTCCGATTGGTAAAAGGTTGGGAAGTTGATGAAACTATTCCGCAAAATAAAGCGTCAGAAATGGCGACGCGTTGGTTTTCTGTACTCATAGGCAAAACAAATGCAGAACTTGGCGATTTGTTTGTAAAATACAGATTATCAGAAGCATTGACTTTAATTTACAAAGTGTTTTGGGACGATTTTTGCTCGTGGTATTTGGAAATTATCAAACCCGAATAT
>JAISYO010000174.1 GCA_031269865.1 Dysgonamonadaceae bacterium
CGAAAACGGCAAACGGTCGTACAACAAGCGCACAAAAAGCAAAAATAAAAGTCCTTCGGAAGTGCAAGCAACACTTTTTTGAGGGGGGGTAACTTTTTTTAAATAGCTTTTTTAAAAAAAGAATAAACTGAATATCAATCAATTAAAAAACAGATCCGACTTTTGTCGGTCGGTAGTGATTGAGTTTCATTTCCCGATAACTCTTCGGCGACATCCCAGTATGCCGCGAAAAAACGCTTTTTATCCCTATTAATGATTAACGTATATACATAAAATCCCAATAAGTTGGTATTGCACACTCTTTTTTTCCGCCATACCTTTGCACCGAATTTGAAAGGTGTTTTTAATGAATTTCAACTTGCGAAAGTTGAATGAAATTTTTCCCCCAATTACAAAAATAATGATTATTTTGATATAAACAACATTTTTTTAAAAATCAAGACAAAAAGACAAAGACTAAAACGGCTAATGCGAATGACGAGGAATTGAACGCCCGGACTTCCAACCGTTTTTAAACGTCTAAGAGTTTCAGGTTCTGAACGAAACGTGGGATTTCCTGTTCGAAAAGCACCCCGAAACGATGATCGGTTTGCGCCTCGTATGTGCGGCGAATGCTTGCCGTCGTGAAATCCACGGCGATGCGGGTGGATTCCGTCAGGCTGAAATCGTTCAATAAACCGCCGAGCAAGGCACTGCCGAACACGTCGCCCGTGCCGTGGTATGCGCCGGGTATGCGCTTCGAAAGGACGTAATCGGCACGCTTGTTTTCGTAAGTCGCCGCGCCAAGGTGTTCCTCATCGAAGAAAACCCCGGTAAGCACAATTTTTTTCGCCCCCAGCGATGTTAAATCTTCCAGCAGGTTTTCGATGAATTTTTCGGAATAGGGTCCTTCTTCGTAAGGTTTGTCCGTGAGCAACAAAGCCTCCGTGATGTTTGGCACGATGATGTCGGCTTTCGCGCAAAGTTTCCTCATTCCTTCGGGGAAGTCGGGCGGAAAAACGCTGTACAGTTTGCCGTGATCCGCCATAACCGGATCGACGAGGATTATTCCGTTTTCCGGTTTAAAGCGATCGAAGATACGGCTTACGATTTCCAATTGGCGGAACGAGCCGAGAAAGCCCGAATAGAGCGCGTCGAAAGTCAATCCGAGCGACTGCCAATGATCGGCGAAGGCAGTCAGATCTTCCGTCAAGTCGCGGTAAGTGAAGCCTTCGATTCCTCCGGTGTGGGTTGATAGCACGGCGGTGGGGATAACCGAGGTTTCCACCCCGGCGGCGGAAAGCACTGGCAGGGCAACGGTAAGCGAACATTTTCCGAAGCCGGAAATATCGTGTATGGCAACGGCTTTTTTTGGTAAATTCATTTGAGAAGCTGTTTTTGAGTGTAAGAAGCTGTAAAATTTAAACAGCTTCTAATTTTGGGACAAATATAAGCAATTGTTTTGAATTTGGGGCTTGCGCATAAACGTTGCGCGATGGATTCCGTGGGCAACGGTTCCATCGCGCAAGCCGATTTTTGAAGAAATATAAATCTTACAGCGGGTATTCGTCGAATGCGTAAAGCACGGTAGATAAATAGCGTTCGCCCGTGTCGGGAAGGACAACCACGATGTTTTTGCCCTCGTTTTCGGGCAGTTTCGCCAATTGCGCGGCGGCGTACAATGCCGCACCCGATGAGATGCCCACCAGCAAGCCCTCGTTAGAGGCAAGTTTGCGACTTGTGCGGATAGCGTCGTCGTTGGCGACGGTAATGATTTTATCCACCACCGAGGCATCGTAGGTTTTCGGGACGAATCCCGCGCCGATACCCTGAATCTTGTGCGGTCCGGGGTTTCCGCCCGAAAGCACCGGGGAATCGGTGGGTTCTACTGCCACCACCTGTATTTTGCGACTGTATTCTTTCAGCCGTTTCCCTGCGCCGCTGATCGTGCCGCCGGTGCCTACACCGCCCACGATGATGTCCACCTGCCCCTCGGTGTCGCGCCAAATTTCTTCGCCCGTCGTTTTATAATGTACTTCGGGGTTTGCGGGGTTTTCAAATTGTTGAAGGATAACCGTACCGGGTATTTCGGCTTGCAATTGTGTCGCCTTGCCGATGGCGCCTTTCATCCCTTCCGATCCGGGTGTCAAAACCAATTCGGCACCAAGGGCTTTCAGCAGGTTTCGGCGTTCGAGGCTCATCGTTTCGGGCATCGTCAATATAAGGCGGTATTTCTTTATCGAAGCCACGAAAGCCAGCCCGATTCCGGTGTTTCCGCTTGTTGGCTCAACGATAACCGAGCCGGGTTTCAACACGCCGTTTTTTTCGGCGTTCTCAATCATCGCCAGAGCGATGCGATCTTTCACGCTGCCGAGCGGATTAAAGTATTCGAGCTTGGCGATCACGCGGGCGGTTAAGCCTTCCGATTTTCCGTAAGAGGAAAGTTCAAGTAACGGGGTGTTACCTACTAAGTCTGTCAGTTTCTTTGCTATTTTTGCCATAATGAAAATGTTTGTTGTTTAGAAATTGTTTTGAATTTTTTTTATGCGGTGTTTTTTTAGTTATTTTGCCCCCATCCCCTACGGGACTTCCTCCACAAGGGGGAAGGAATAGGAAGACGGTTTTTTTGATTTGGGCTTTCGTTTCGCATCAAATAGCGGGCTATTTGAAAGAAAGGAAAGTTCAAAGGTACGAAAAAGGGCAAAAACAGCATGAAAAAATAAACAAAATTACATCATTCGTAAAATTCAAAACAATTTCTTATAATTGGCTGCAAAATTAAGGCGAAAAATTTTGCGCCGCAATAGCACATTTGTGGTATTTTTTGATGGAAGCCAAAGATTTTTGATGACGGAAGCCAAATAATTTTTTACATTTGTAGTCGCAAATAAGTTTTAATGAGATGAAGACGTATCTATTGGCAGACAATCAGGATATTAGCAGGGAAGGCTTGTCTTCTTTGTTGAAAAAGCGGGACGCTCGTAGCGAAATTCTCGCCGTCCGTTCGTGTGCCGAATTGCAAACGTCGCTACGGAAATATCCGCAATCGGTTGTCATATTGGATTATACGCTCTTCGATTTCGCTTCCGTCAATCAGATGCTGAATATGAAATCGGGGGCGGCAGCATCGGCGTGGCTCTTGTTTTCTGATGAATTGGAAGAGCGTTTCGTCCGCCAAACCTTGCTCGCCGATGCGTCCATCGGCATCGTGATGAAGCAGGATACCTCAGAAAATATCCTCGAAGCCATTCATTTAGCCTCGGCAGGGGAAACGTTTTGGTGCGATTTTGCCGAGGCGGTAATGAAAAACACCGCCCTGCACACGCAAACGGTGGCGGACAAACTTACCGCTTCCGAAAAAGTGATCCTGCGCGAAATCGCGCTCGGAAAAACCACCAAGGAAATCGCATTGGAAAAATACCTCAGTTTCCACACGGTAAACACGCACCGCCGCAATATCTTTCGGAAATTGGGAGTGAACAGTGCGCACGAGGCAACCAAATACGCACTGCAAGCCGGGTTGCTCGATTTGGTAGAGTATTATATTTGAATAAAAAAGGAAATTAGTAAGTTTGTATAGATATTAAGAAGCTGTTTAAATTTTACAGCGTATCTTTTTTATCGCTATTTTAAGATGGATTTTTTGCTTTTCAGTTGAAGATTTAGCGGGCTATACTCAAAAGGAAAAGGAATGCGAAAAATCGCAGGAATTGCAAAAGAGAAATAAACCCCATACATTTGTAAGATGAAAATAGAATTGACAGAGAAAGAAAGTGATCAATACCGGTTTTTACAGGGCAAAGGAACTTTTCAGACGGGCGGTGATGAAATTCTTCGAGAACATTGCTGATCACAGGCAAGAATTAGAAACTCTTCCAGCTCTCAATTTCAGGCTCGTTAATTCGCATTCTATTTCCTTTTGAGTATAAAATAATCCGCCTTCCCCAAAAAAAATCAAACAAGTTTGCTTCATTTGCTCTCAGCTTTCATTATCTTTGCACTCTCTTAGGTTATAGTTAGTGATTTAATCGTATTTTTTATGAATTTTTTTCAGGAACTTCTTACGACACAAAGCATTGCATCGAGTGTGTTGTTTTTGTGCCTTACCGCTTTTACTGGGGTGTTGATTGGAAAGCTCGAAATAAAGAACATTAAGCTCGGCGTTGCCGGCGTGTTGTTCAGCGGACTTATCATTTCGCATTTCGGTGCGCCCATCGACGTGCACCTCTTGCATTTTATCCGCGATTTCGGGCTTATCCTGTTCGTTTACAGCATCGGGCTGAATATGGGTCCGCGCTTCTTTTCCTCGTTCAAGAAAGATGGCTTGCTACTGAACTTGTTTTCCACCGGAATTGTGCTGGGCGGTTTCGGTATTGCCCTCGCACTCAGATATTTCACGGATTTATCCCCTGCCGTCGTCGTCGGCATATTGAGTGGGGCGGTAACTAACACGCCGAGCCTCGGCGCGGCGCAACAAATCCTCACGGAACAGGGCGTGGCTGCCGATCTCGTTTCGGAAACCGGAATGGCATACGCCCTCGCTTATCCTTTCGGGATATTGTCCATCATCTTTACCATTTTGCTGATACGGGTTATTTTCCGCGTCAGCGTCAAAAAAGAAACCGAGAGCTATTCCGATTCGCTGAAAAGCAGCGAGGCTAAATTGCAAAGTGTGGAAATAGCGGTTATCAACCCGAACTTGTTCGGAAAGAGCATCGACTATCTGAAACACATTATGGACAAAGAGTTTGCTGTTTCGCGAATCAAACGCAACGGCAATTCGATACTTGCAACCGACGACGAAATCATCAGGGACGGCGACGTGTTGTGCGGCGTTACTGCCGAGGATATGTTGGAAAGCCTTCGCTTTAAGATTGGCGACGTTGTGGTAACGCAGAGCAAGGACGATATTGCCGGTCCGTTGGCGGTAATCAACGTGTTGGTAACCAATAAGAACGTGGCTGGTAAAACCATCGAGGAAATAGGGATTTACCGCCGTTACCCGGCAAACATAACCCGCATTTTCCATTCGGGAATGAAAATTTTGCCCACCCTGCAAACCACCTTGGAACTTGGCGACTCGGTAAAGGTGGTGGGTAAGAAAGAGATTCTCGACGACGTGAGGAAGGAATTGGGCGACTCGGTAAACGAGTTGGCGAAACCAAATATCGTGTCCATATTCTTGGGGATTTTCATCGGTGTGATCGCGGGCAGTATCCCCATCTTCATACCCGGACTTCCTGCCCCTGCCAAACTTGGACTTGCCGGTGGTCCCTTGCTCGTGGCTATCATATTGGGTTTCAAGGGGCGCATCGGTAAACTCAGTTTCTATATGACGCCGGGGGCGAATTATTTTATGCGCGAATTGGGCATCATTATGTTCTTGGCTTGCGTGGGCTTGCTTTCGGGAAAAGGATTTGTGGAAACCATCGAAAACGGCGGTTGGGTGTGGATGCTCTACGGCATCGTCATCACGCTGACGCCGATACTCATCTTCGGAATCATCGCCCGTTTGATGAAGGTAAACTACTTGAAAATATGCGGTTTCGTGGCAGGCTCGATGACGGATCCCCCCGCCTTGGAATTTGCCAACAGCATCGCGCCCGTACAGGCGCAAGCCGCTGCTTACGCGACTGTTTATCCCCTGACGATGTTTTTGAGGGTGTTGCTGGCGCAGATATTCGTCTTGATGACGTTGTAAAAATAATTTGCAAATATGCTAATGTGCTAATGGGGTGGGGTATGCCGTCATTCCGCGCTTGACGCGGAAGGCACGGACACGCCGTCATTGCGGGATCAACCCGCAATCTCCCGAAAAAACCCTGAAAGGGCGGCATCAACAATCCTCCCCTCTTGCCCCCCTCTATGCAACCCCGTATGGGGTTGAAGCAATGATTCATAAAATATTTCGCTAAAATTGAAACAGTTTCTGAAAATTATTATTTATCTTTGCTGTCGGTGTGCAATCATGTAACTGCAACAAAGGCTATGAAGTGTGAATTATCCGATAAAAAAGTGAGTGAAAAGTTTGGCGAAGTCGAACTTTTTGCT
>JAISYO010000115.1 GCA_031269865.1 Dysgonamonadaceae bacterium
GGTAAAATCCATGGATGAACGCTTATCGGATTTTAACCATTGGTATGGCAATACTTCCTGTCATCAGATAATGACTGTTTGTAATCTATCTGAAAATATTTATTAGACTTTATATAAAATAATTTTATTTTCCATTGTAGTACACTGTTTTCATTTTACTGTACTTTACTAAAATTTTTGCAAAAGTACGGGCTATTATTGATTGGGGAATTATACAAAACGGGGAAAATTTTATACGAAACGGAGAAATAAAGAAAATCGAAAAATTTCGCTGCCGGATGATGAAACTTAACAATCTTTAAAGATAGAAGCGTGGAAGTAGCAAAAATCAACTATCGCGGCGATTTCAGCAAACACACCGATAACACAACTGCTATCCGTATCCGTCAAGTTTTTGACAGTTTGCCTGCGCAATTTGCAAAGAAAAACGACAAATTCGTTTATGGTTGCGTAAAATCAGGTGCGAGAGCAAGAGAATATGAAATGGCTATTGAATGGCTTGTTGATGCAGGGATTGTCCGGCGCGTTTATTTGGTTACTTCCGGCGAGAAAATTCCGTTAAAATCATACGAAAACACTTCCGCATTCAAACTCTATTTTGTCGATATTGGAATTTTTAGAAACCTTGCCGACATTCCGTTTGAAGTAATCAGCAGTAAAACTGCCATTTTTGACGAATTTAACGGAGTTGTAGCGGAACAATTTGTATTACAGCAACTTTACAATCATAACTTGCATTATTGGACAAGCGGTAAAACTGCCGAAGTGGATTTCGTTATGCAACACGGCTCGCACATAATCCCAATTGAAGTGAAAAGTGGCGAAAATGTCAAAGCGAAAAGTTTAAAAACTTACCGAGAAACCTACAACCCTGCAATCTGCATTCGTTGCTCGCTTCTCGGCACTCGCCTCGACAACGACGTACTCAATATTTCGCTCCACAAAATCTTTTTATGGGAACAGCTACTCAACAATTTGTTAAGGCAACTCATTCAATAACAAATAAATCCACCCCACACCGCGCCCGAAGCACCTCTATTTCTCCTTCTTTTTCTTTGCTTGCAATTTGTACAGTTCCGCGATTTTCCCCAATTTTTTCTTCTCGCCCACAATCCACACGATGTCGTTGAGTTGGAATACCGTCGCGGGGGTAGGGTTCAGAAAATGCTTGCCTTCTCGCTCAATCCCCACCACCAAGCCGTCTGTCAGTTCGCGGATACCCGAATTTTTGATCGCCACATTGTTTAATCCGCAAGCGTTATCAATGATAATTTTATGAATCACAATGTCTTCTACATCGGTTTTGGAATGGGACAGCTCTATTTTCGCGTTGAAGACGGGCATAAATTTTTCGAACTGATCTTCGGAAGCAATCACGCCGATATGATCAAACGACAACAGCTTTTCTTTCGGGCCCGGGGCGTACAACAGCTGTTCGCCGCGTTTGATGTAAACGATGTTGATGCCGTATTTTTCGCGCCACGAAAGCTCGCCGATGGTTTGCCCCACGTATTCCACGTCTTGGCAGATTTCCAAATCGACGAGGTTGATGTCCCACGACGACGTTTTGGCGTGCGGAATAAACACCCGCTCGATGATGTTGCTCGATTTTCCGCGTTGCCGTGCCTCGTCGATTTCCCGGCTGCGGTAATTCGCAAGAAAAGTATTTTCTATCCTCGCGTATATTTTGCGGGTGTGTTTCGATGCCGGGTAAAACCCAAGGATCACGAGCAAGACAACGATGATGGCGGACAGATAAGACGGAAAAATGTTGCACACGAAATACGTGATCAACAAAACCGTTACCAATATCCGGTTTATCCCAAGGGCGAGCAGGGGACCGTTTTTATAGTCGGGGTTCGTCCAAAGTTCTTTGTAGTCGATGTTGTTGGGCGTTTTGAACATCATCGCCCAGATAAACGGCGAGGAAACAGCCAGCACAACAAGCACGGTAATGATTTGGGACGAAAAATAATTTGGGACGAAAGACACAAAAAACGGAAAAACGAAATGGATACCGATCTGAATCAGCGCGAAGAAAACAATCCCGTTGCTCATAAACCCTACCAAAGTGGACTTCACGAACTTTTTCCACTCGCTTTCAGCCTGTATAGTGTGTGCGCTCGCCGAATAATTGTCCAAGGCGGCGAGCCATTTCGCAGGCAACGCCTTTTCGATGGCGGTATATGCCTTGTCGGAATACTGAATGAGATAGGGCGTAACAAAGGTAGTGATGGCGGAAACCCCCACGGCGACAGGGAATAAGAAATCGCTGATGACGCCCAACGTCATTCCCAGCGTGGCGACGATAAAGGCAAATTCCCCGATTTGCGCCATACTCATACCCACCTGCACCGATTGTTTGAGCGATTGTCCCGAAATCAACGCGCCCAACACCGTGATGATGGTTTTGCCGAAAATAACCAACAGCGTAACAATCAAGACTGTCCAGCCGTATTCCCGCATAACGGAAGGATCGATCATCATTCCCACCGAAACGAAGAAAATGGTTCCGAAAAGATCCTTCACGGGTTTGATGATGTGTTCTATTTTTTCCGCGCAAACGGTTTCCGCCAAGATTGAACCCATAATGAAAGCCCCCAGCTCGGCAGAGAAACCCACCTGCACCGCGATGAAAACCATCGCCAAGCATAGTCCGATGGAAAGAATCAGATAGCCCTCGTCGTCCATCGAACCCTTTATTTTTTTTAGGAAGGTGGGGATAAGGTAAATCCCCATCACGAACCAGAGAATGAGGAAAAACAGCAGCTTCGCAACCGTGAACAGCAGTTCCGCCCCTTCGATGTGTTGCGTTACCGCGACAGTGGACAAAAGCACCATCAACAAGATAACCACAATGTCCTCTACCACAAGCACCCCGAAAACCACACGGGCAAAGACTTTGGTTTTTATTTTCAACTCGTCGAAAGTGCGGATAATGATGGCGGTGGAAGAACTCGCCAGCATACCGCCGAGAAAGAGGCAGTCCATCGTGCCCCAGCCGAGCATTTTCCCCACAAAATAGCCAGCCACCACGATGAACACGATTTCGCCCAGCGCAGTTATGGAAGCGTAACCGCCCACGTTCATCAGCTTTTTGAAACTAAATTCGATGCCGAGTCCGAAAAGCAGGAAAATAACGCCGATTTCGGCAAGGGTTTTTATGTTGGCTTCGTCGGAAACGGTGGGCAGGAAGCCCACGTAGGGACCAATCAGGAATCCGGCGATGATGTAGCCCAAAACCAAGGGCTGTTTCATTTTTCGGAATAGCAGGGTAACGATTGCCCCTGCGCCAAGTATCAACGCCAAGTCGGAAATCAAAGTGGGTAAATGGTGTTCCATCGCGTGCAATGTGAGTTGGGATTTTCAGGCTGTAAAGGTACAAAAAAATTGCAAATTACCGATTTGCAAAATCTGAAAATTGAAATTTTAACAATTTGTGCGCCGAAAAAAATGACACAAAATATAAGTTTTTCGGCGAAAATCAAAATTTCTTACATTTTGAGGCAAAAATTTACACAGAAGAATTTTTTTTGTTATAATTTTGTAGCGTAAAGATTAAGATTAGAATTTTAACTGTTCATAGTTTTTTTATCTGGCATTAAAACTTATTTCAATGCTACGGGTCCCCGAAGGTTGTGAAACCTTCGGGGATTTTATTTTTTCAAGATGAAAAGACGGAAAGAACGTTTGGAAGTTCGGGCGTTTGTCTTTTCGTCCTGGTTCTTGTAAAGTCCCGCAGGGACGAACCTTTATTAAGAGGCTGTCTC
>JAISYO010000132.1 GCA_031269865.1 Dysgonamonadaceae bacterium
GCCCATTTGAAAGCGGTCAACGTATTTTCGGGAGCCAAACCGGATAAACCGCGATGAGCCAACGTCAACGGAACCGATGATTTTTTTGTTTCCTGCGATTGAGCCGTAACTGTCAAGAAGCATAGCAACGTAACACACAACGCCAAAAATAATTTTCTCATATACTTTTAATTTTTGTTTTTTTTAACATCTTTAATATCATTGATTCAAGCATCTACCCAATCCCCATTGTTCTTTATCAGTTGGATAAGGCGTTCTACGGCTTGTTCGGCAGGGATATTTTTTTCCACTAAGGTTTTCTTTTTGTAGAGCGAAATTTTGCCGCGTTCCGCGCCGACGTAGCCGTAATCGGCGTCAGCCATTTCGCCAGGTCCGTTCACGATGCAGCCCATCACGCCGATTTTCAGGTGTTTGAGGTGCGAAAACGATTGTTGGATCATCGCCACCGTTGTTTGCAAGTCGAAAAGCGTGCGTCCGCAACCGGGGCAGGAAATAAACTCGGTTTTGCTTGTTCGCACCCGCGCCGCTTGCAAGATGCCGAAAGCATAAGCGTCGATTGCCGAGGCGTCAATATCGCCCTCGTTGCTCAGCAAGATGCCGTTTCCGAAGCCGTCTAACAGCAGGGTGCCGAAATCCACCCCGGCTTTCACTTGAATGTCTTCGGCATCGTTTTCGGAATAAGAGCGTTGGATAATTACCGGGGTTTTGCAACCCGCATTCAACAGCCGATGGAAAAATGCGCGTTGTTCCCCCACCCCATTGGCGTGACCGGTAGTGAGGATCAACACCGTGCCGGGCGAGTTTTTGATGAGGGAAAGCAATTCGGCGGAACATTCGGGGTAGGAAATGCGCAGAAATTTCAATTCCGCATCGCAATCCGCCATTTCTTTCGCGTTTTGAGCCACAAAGAGCGGGAACACGTCGGTTTCTTCCTTCCACCTGGCATAATCCACGATGGCTTTCAAACCCTTCTTAAAACCGTCGGGAACGCCTTCTCCGACATACACATAATCGGGGACGAAACGCGGGTTGATGTCCGTATCCTTCGTTTTGCTGCGATCGGAAATCACGACAGGTGGAAAATCGCCACCGATATTGCGCCGGGCAGTCGTTTTGCGCCTTTCGGTGCTCGTTTGGGAATAGCCCGGAAAAACTTCGCCCTCGATGGCTTCGTGTCCCTGCCGTTTCGAAACGTAATCCACCATTTTTTTTGCCACCGGGATTTCCGCTTCGGGATCTTCGCTCAACGACACGCGGACGGTGTCCCCTATCCCATCGGAAAGCAATGCGCCGATTCCCACCGCCGATTTGATGCGCCCGTCCTCGCCGTTTCCTGCCTCGGTAACACCCAAATGAAGCGGAAAATGGAAGTTTTCCTTGTCCATCGTTTCCACGAGCAGCCGTACCGCCTTGGTCATCAGCAGGGTATTGGACGTTTTCATCGAGATGGCAATCTCTGAAAAACCTTCGTCAGAGGCAATCCGCAGGTATTCCATACACGATTCCACCATACCTTTGGGCGTGTCGCCGTAGCGACTCATAATGCGATCGGACAGCGAGCCGTGGTTCACGCCGATGCGAATGGCGGTGCCTTGCGCTTTGCAAATGTTCAGAAAGGGAATGAATTTCGCCTTGATTTTTTCCAATTCGCCCGCATATTCCGCATCGCTGTATTCCGCCGTTTCGAAGCGTTTTTGCCGATCGGCGAAATTGCCGGGGTTGATGCGCACCTTTTCAACGATTGCCGCGGCGGTGTAGGCAGCTTGCGGATTGAAATGAATATCGGCTGAAAGGGGGGTTGAATAGCCTTTTTCCCGCAACGCTCGGCGGATATTCCCCAAATTTTCGGCTTCGCGCACGCCCTGCGCCGTGAGGCGGATAAGTTCCGCCCCCGAAGCGATAATCCGCTCGCATTGGGCAACGGAAGCCTCGGTGTCGAGCGTGTTGGTGTTTGTCATCGTCTGCACGACAATGGGATAGTTGCCACCCATCGTGATGTTCCCGATATGCACTTCCACGGTCGGACGGCGGTTGTAATTGAAAAAGTTCATTCGCAAAATAAAAAAACAGTTTCTATAATAACAACCATTATGCCCAATAGTTTGATGGCGTGGGGTGGCTTTTCTTTTCCCCCTTTTTTATTCGGGGACTGCCATCGGAATGTCCATCAATAAAATTTCGGAATCCGTGCTCGCTTCCAAGGTAAATTTATCGGTGTCGGAAATCCCCAATCCGTCGCGTTCGCCCAAAATTTGGTTGCCGATTTTGGCTTCCCCCTTGATGACGAACACATATACGCCGTTCCCCTCTTTTTTGACGCGGTATTCTTTTGCAGTCCCCTTTTCGAAATCAGCCAAGAAAAACCAAGCGTCTTGATGAATCCAAAGCCCTCCGTCGTTGTTGTAAGGCGATAGAATCTGTTGGAAATCATTGGGTTTGGTGTTGTCGGCGATGGTAATTTGGGCGTATCGTGGTTTTACCTTCAATTCCTGAGGGAATATCCAAATTTGCAGGAATTTTACCGCTTCGGTGGGGCTGTCGTTCTTTTCGGAATGCAGCACCCCCGTACCCGCGCTCATCACTTGGATTTCCCCTTTACGGATCACGCCTTCGTTGCCCATGCTGTCGCCGTGGCGCAACGCCCCTTCCAAAGGGATGCTGACGATTTCCATATCGCGGTGCGGGTGGGTGTCGAAACCCTCGCCGCCCATTACCGTGTCGTCGTTCAATACCCTCAATACGCCGAAGTTCATTCGCTTGGGATTGTAATAATTCGCGAAACTAAATGTGTGATAAGTGTTTAGCCAACCGTGGTTAGCGTGCCCTCTTGTGTTGGCTTTGTGATAGATTGTTTTCATTTTAACAGCCTTTCGTTTTTCAAAATACATTATTAAAACGTTTGAGGGGGGAGATTGTTCGGGAAGAGCCAAGAAACAAGAGCCAAGACGGAAGGGGATAGACAATTGAGAATGGGGGGGATAATGTGCTAATATGCGAATGACGGTGTGCAATTCGGCAATCCTACGGAATATAAAAAAAGACGGAAAGACAAATTCGACTAATGCGAGTGGGAGGGCAAGTGGGACTAATGGGAATGGCGGTGTGCCACCCCCATTAGCCTTTTACCTCTCATTTCCATTTTCAATTGTAATTGAGCCACGCTTTTTTGTCCACGTCGGCGGGGTTTTGCAGGGGGACTAAGGTAAAGCCCCACCGGTAGGTTTGGTTGGCGGGAATGCTGTATTGGGGTAGCGGACGGTCGCCCCAACTGTTGTATCCGGCAACGCCTTGCTGTTTCATATCAATGCAGACTTCCACGAAATCGCGGGGCGAAATGTCGTTGATGTGCGTGTGGCGCGGTTTGCGGTTCTTCGCGCTTTCGGGATTGCGGGAAGCGATTTGCTCTCGGCTGAAATTGTTCCACTGATAATCGCGGTTCGCGGTTTCTTCCGAGTCGAAGTCTTCCACGCTGTTGCGCAGGGCGTTGAACCCGATGACACTGTCGGCAACCACCAACAAGCCTTTTCCTTTTGCCGTTAGCGCAACCCACCGCGTGTTGCTACGGTGTCCGTTTTCTTGCGGGCGCACGTAGGGGAAATACATTTTGTCGGCTGTCGTTTGGTACAGCCCGATTTTGCTTCCTGCGGCGCGGTCGATGTAGTTTTCTTCCGGTCCGCAACCGAAATACTTCACGTCCGCCATCGACACCGGCAAGCGGAAACGTATGCCGATGCGCGGTACGACTAAATTTTCCTCTTTTCTTGCGGTTGCCACTTCGGGCGAGAAAGTCGCTAATTTGCCGTCCGAAGTCTGTTCGATTTTTTGCGCTTTGGTGTCGGCGGCGGTGTATTCGAAATGGGCTTTCACGATGCCGGACGGCTGTACGAGGTAGGTAGCGATGTATTGGTTGCCGAGCGGTAAGTCGTAGGTTGCTGTAAGCGAAACGCCGTCGTCGGCGGTTTTCGTTTCCACGCGGGACACCTTGAAGTTTTTGCTCGCCTGTTTCCACACTTGCAGCCGGTAAGGCGCGTTGCTACCGTAATCGTTGTCGGTTGGGCTGCGCCAAAAATTGGGTTGCAAGCCGAAGCCCTTGTCGAAATACTCAGTCCCCTTCACTTTGTAGGAAAGCACCAAGCCCGATTGTTTGTCGAAAACGAAGGACAGGGTGGGGGACGACACGGTAATTTTTCCGTCCGTTTCATCGGTTTTCAAGTCCGATTTCAAGGCTTTGCCCACGGAAACAGCTTTCGGCTTCGCGATCGGCAGTTTGAACTGTTCGACAGCCACGATATGCCCGGCGGGAATCAATCCTGCGGCGGCTTTTTGCAGCACTTCGAAATTCACAAAGTATTCCGTTTCGGTTTGCGCTTGAATTTCGGAAACGGGAATCGAAAATTCCGACGAGGTTTGCGGTTTCAGGTTGAGCGAGAGGGTGTTCCCACCGATTTTTTTGCCGTTCGCCTCGATGCTGTAACGGAAGGTATAATTCTCGGAATCAGAGAAATAGAAGCGATTGCTCGCCTTGAATTTTCCCTGCGCCAAATCAAGTGCTTCGAAGGCGAAATTCTGATGCGCATATTTCACTTCGCGCAGGGCGGGGTGGGGCGCACGGTCGGGATTGACCAAGCCGTTGCAGACGAAATTGCCGTCGCTCGGCATATCTTTCCCGAAATCGCCACCGTAAGCCCAGAAATGCCGTCCGTTTTCATCAACGGTGTCGATGCCCTGATCCACCCAGTCCCAGATGTAACCGCCTTGCAGGTTATCGTACTTGTAGATCGCCAGCCATTGCAGGTTGATGTTGCCGTTGGAATTTCCCATCGCGTGCGAATATTCCGAAGGCACAACCGGACGGTCGCTGCCGTTTTTGCCCATTTGTTCGAGCCACGCCGCCGAAGGATATTGCGGGACGAACATATCGCTGTTCCATTCCCACTGTGCGCGTTCGTAGCAGACCGGGCGAGCCATCAGGTTTTTGTCCAATTTTTTCAGTTCGAGGTAAGCCTGATAAAAATTGTATCCGTTTCCGGCTTCGTTCCCCAAAGACCAGATGGTAACGGACGGGTGGTTTTTGTTCCGCAGGAACATATTTACCACTCTGTTTATGTGTGGGATAAGCCATTCGGGGTTGTTGCCGAGCGAGCCGCCTTTTTTCAGGTCGTAATACATTCCGTGCGACTCGATGTTCGCCTCGTCGTAAACATACAGCCCGTACTCGTCGCAAAGTTCGTAGAAACGGCGGCTTTGCGGGTAATGCGAGAGGCGCACGGTGTTGATGTTGTGTTGCTTCATGAGGCTGAAATCTTTGCGCATCAGTTCTTCGGGAACGTAATGCCCGGTTTTGGGGTTATGCTCGTGTATGTTCACGCCTTTCAATTTTATCGGCTGACCGTTGAAGAGGAAGAGGCTTTGCGTGCGTCCGTCCTGCGCGATGCAGGGCTTGATTTCGATGCGGCGGAAGCCGACAGAGTAGGGGATAGCTTCGAGGATTTTGCCATCTTTCGATGTGGTAATGAGCAGCGTATAGAGATTGGGCGTTTCGGCAGTCCATTTCAAGGGGCTGTCGATGGTTTTTGCAAACGAAACCGATTTTGCTTCCCCTGCCGCGAGCGTGAGGAATTGGGATTCTTTCGCGACGGATTTTTTTGCGACGTCGAGCAGTTCGTAAGAAACTTCGAGGTTTGCCGCGCCTTTGTCGGCGTTTTTCAGTTCGGTTTCAAGTCTAAAAACTCCGTTTTCGTATGCCTCGTCGAGCGATGATTTGACGTTGAAATCGCGGACAAAGGTTTTCGGCTGCGACCAGAGATAAACGTCGCGTTCGATGCCGCTGATGCGAAAAAAATCCTGGCATTCGAGGTAGGAACTGGTTGTCCAACGGAAAATTTTGAGCGTGAGTACGTTTTTTCCGCTTTTCAGGTAGTCGTTGAGCAGAAATTCGGCGGGATTTTTGGAATCTTCGCTATACCCCACTTCTTTGCCGTTCACATAGACATACACGCCCGATTTCGCGCCACCGATGTGCAAGAAAATCTCGCGCCCCGCCCAATCGGAAGGGATTTCGATGTCGCGGCGGTAAACGCCCACCGGGTTTGCTTCGGGCAGGTAGGGGGGGGGCATTTTCGGCATACTGTTTGAGGCTTTTTCCTGAAATTCGTAGCCGTGATTGACGTAAATCGGCAATCCGAAACCCTGCACTTCCCAATTTCCGGGGACGGTAATGTCTTTCCACTCGGCAGTTGAAATATCGGCATCGGTAATGTTTTCGGGAAGCTGTTTGTAGCTTTCCACGAAATAAAATTTCCACGTCCCGTTCAACGAATGGTAATAACGGTTCTCTTCGAACTTTTTGTCCAAAGCGTCTTTTCCATTGTCGAAAGTCATAAATTCCGTGCGCGGCAATTCTTTGTTTACTGCAACAGTTTGAATGTCTTGCCAATACGGTTTCGAGGCGTTTTGTGCAAATACAGCCCCTGAAATCGCGAACCCTATAAAACCCGTAAAAAAAATTCGATTTGTACCCATGATTCTATTTTGATTTATGTTTCGATGACAAAATTAGCGTTTTTAAGCGATATAACCCAATTCTTCAATATTTCTTTTGCGTTTCAAAGCTTCCAGATAGTAATAATCGGCATAGTTCAGGGGTTTATCCACTTCGGCGTTGTGGGGAATGCTCCCCACGCTGTGCATCAAAAGGAAATTGCCGTTTGTACCCAGTTCTGCACGATAGGCGGGGGAAGCAAGGCTTTCCATTATGCGGTCGGCATAAACCTTGTAATCTTGGGGATTTTCCACATCCATTGCGCTGATTTCATACAAAGCGGACGCGATACACGCCGCCGAAGATACATCGCGGTATTCATTCGGAATGCAGGGGGCATCCATATCCCAATAGGGGATTAAGTCGTCCGGCATATTTTTGTGATTGCGCATAAAACGGAAAGTGGCTAATGCTTGATCGAGGAATTTCCGTTCGCCTGTTTGGCGGTAGCAAACGGTAAATCCGTAAATAGCCCATGCTTGTCCACGACTCCAAGCCGACTCGTGGGAGTAACCTTGTGCCGTATGGCGATTGCGGACAGAACCATCTTCCAAGCTATAATCCACTACGTGGTAGCAACTTCCATCGGGACGGAACTGCTCCGCCAAAGTGCGATTGGCATGGGAAACGGCAATATCTCGGAAAGAGGGGTTCCCCGACAATTTTGTCGCTTCGAACAACAGTTCCAGGTTCATCAGGTTGTCGATGATCACGGGGCATTCCCATCCGCGCTCCGATTGCCATCCTCGGATTACGTCCCACGATTGCAAAATTCCGGCAACCGGACGAAAACGGGTGGACAAGGATTTCGCCGCCTGAACGATGATTTCTTTGTATTCGGCATCGCCGGTCAAACGAAGCCCGTTGCCGAAGCTGTTATAAATCATGAACCCGACATCGTGGTGCCACGTGAGGTTTTTCGCCTCCTCTATGGCTTTCGAACACTTGTGCGCCAATTCATGGTAGCGTTCATCCCCCGTCAAGTCATACAGATACCACACGGAACCGGGGAAAAAGCCGCTGCGCCAATCCGAATATTGGCAGTAGTAAACGCTACTATCAGGTCGCAATGTTACGGGATTCAGGAATGTTTCGGTAGCTTCAATGGTTTCTATTTCACGACCAATCTGACGAACGGCGAAATCAATATTATCCCGGATAAAATTGTTCCCCTTTTTTGTCGCTGTGCCACACGAAACAAACGAAAATGCACATAACCAGACAATTAATTGCCTCATACTTCTATTTTGTTTTTTTAAATGGTGTAAATATATGTTCCCGACGAAACTATTTTGTTGGTATTCAAAGAAATGCTGTAGATAGCAACGCACCGTTTTAAAGCAGGTTGCGTTCGAACTTGGCATGGGTGCGAAAGCAAAACAAACCGGGAAAAAGCATCTTTTCATTTGACTCAATCAATCATGGGATTGAGTCATCGACTCTAATCTGCAAAGATAGGGCAAAGAATTGTAATGGACAAAAGTAATGCTGTTCCAGCCTGTGGTTTTTGCATCCAATTTGCCCATTATCCCGATAAAGGATTGGAATCCTATTTTGGTTGGTAAATCCGCACATAATCAACACGGAACTCCACCGGTAAGCAACTTGGGTCTAATTTTCCGCCCAATGTCCTCTCCGTAGAAGCCCCCAGCGCCAAATTAAGAAGGATGGAAAATTTTTGGCGGAAAGGGTTCGGCGAAATAGTTGAAATATCAACAACGTGGGTAACAATGTTGTCGATGGCAAATACCAACCGGTTCTCACTCCAATCCAGCGTGTAAACATAAAATTTATCGGAAAAATTCTTTTCTGTTCTTTTTGTCGCTTGTTTGTAGTTCGACGAATTTTCGCCGTAGATAACATTTTGTATCATCGTCGGGCCTTTTGCGGCATACTCCATGATGTCAATTTCGCCACATAAAGGCCATCCGGCCCCTGAGTTTTGGCTATCGCCTTTTGCCCAAAAAGCAGGCCATGGTCCTTTACCGGCAGGAATTTTCGCTTTGATTTCAAACCTGCCGTATTGCCACGAATGTTTCTTATTCGTAATAATACTTGCCGAAGTGTAGGTTCCGTCGCTGTAATCCGTTGAGCCGAAAGATGTGGATTCCTTGCGTCCGGTAATAATCAAATACCCACCCTCGATTTTGCAGTTATCCGAACGGTTTTCGGTATAGTACTGAATTTCCTGATTGCGGACAAAACCTTTCTCATACGTCCAGTCGGAAGTATTAACCATTCCGTTGGTGTTGAACTCGTCTGCCCAAACAAGTTTCAATGAATCTGTGCCGCTTTTTAATTGATCGCCTACTTTATATTTTTCGATCGTCGGCTTGTCGTCATCGCCGGAGGGCCAAGGCGTCGGGCCTATGGGATCATCGGCGCCTCCGCAAGCAGCCATCGCTGCAAAAATAATGATAGTGCCATAAAGAATTTTATTCATACGATTATTTTATTTTTTATTATTTGGTGTATGCAACCTTTGATGATTAAAAAAATCATTCCCTTCGGGTGTTTAATGATTTTTTAATCATGTCGGTTTCATAATACAAAAAAATTAGAAAGGATGAAACGCCAATTCGTTGGCATTTCATCCTTTGGATATTACGTTAGTTTTTTATGCAACGGATTAAAGCCCCTCCGTTTTTGTTTTTCTTGCTGGGTTCGGCTACTCCTGCCCCAACATCCTCGATGTATATGTTGATGTTGGTGTTATCGATAGTAGGACTGTTCACCCTCCACACAACGGCTTGATGATTTCCCATCGCTGCCGCAGCGCCTTCAACCGACATAGAATTGGTGCTCGTCCAATAATAGCCATAAGTGCCAAGTCCCCAGTTTCTGCGAGTACCGCCGTCGATGTCGCCGCCCCAAATGCCTTTCCAGAGGCTTGTGGCATCTTCGCCCCATTTTATGCCGTCGGCGCCGATAGCGTTCCGCAAGTTCTTATATTCACCAACACTCGGAATGTGCCAACCTGCGGGTGCAATACCCTGCGTTGCACTGTAAGCACTGCCGGTGGAAATATCCGCTTGCTGCATTGCAGCCCTCCAATTGTAGAAATAACCACGGCCTGTACGAGGCGGATTAATGTCGCTCGAACCATTATAGGTTATGTTCACAATGTCGCCATAAAAATCGGGAATATACTCTCCCAAAGTCCCGGCTTGGGCTGGGTTGTCGGTAGAGAATGTGTTTTTAGTCGATACAATGTCCGGAGCACCACCGAAACGCAAATCTTCTATCATCCAGTAACTCCCATCGTCCATCAGTTTAACGGCGTAAGTTTTTCCGTCGCGGCGGTCGGTAAGTGTCCACGTGTCGCCGGATTGGGAATCTTCACAAGGTGAAAATTCGTCAAAATAGATGGTTGCCGTATTATTTGGCGAATTGCAGGTTGTATAACCGATTTGCTTAACCGTTACCGTTTTACTTACCGAACCGGAAGTGAAAGTTATCGTTCCTGTGCGGTTAGGCGTATCGGGGTTCACATTTTTTGTTATGCTAACCGTTACGGTTATACTTTTACCACTTGTAGGGGAAACGGATAACCATGCGGCATCGGAGGAAGCCGCCCATGTTGCCCCGTTGGTTGTTACCACAATGGTTTCTGTTCCGCCGAGCGCATCCGTTTCAATACTCGTTTTATCGACATTGATGCTGGGTTCAGCCCCCGACTGTTTAACGCTCAGCGTTATTGTGCGGTTGGTTTTGGGCGCGACTTCTTTTAGCGTTATGGTCGCCGTGCGCGGATCTACTGCCGTATATTCGGCAACCGTAATAACCAGAGACTTACTGCCGTCGATCGTGTCTGTGGGGGCTACGTTCAACGTCGCCCACGCCTGATTGCTTGTTGCTATCCACCGGTAGGCTGTCGCCTGTGTAACGCTTACGGTAAAAGTGCCGCCGTTCTTCTCCAACGGGATGGTGTTGTCGGTAATATCGGTATTGAACGTGGGATTTACCGTACCGTCTGGCATCTTCGGGTTCAGCGGATTATCTATGCTATCGCAACTCGTAAAACCGGTGATACCCAGTGTTGCGAAGATTATTGTTGCAAAAAATATCTTTTTCATACGATTATTTTATTTTTTATTCTTTAATAAATCCACCCGGGAGTTCTTGTTAAAGTGGGGTTTTTATCGACCTCCGCTTTCGGAACAGCCCAAACATAATAGAAATCGCCGGGCCACGAAATTTTTACCGATGCGCTTGCCGCGCCCCATGCCCTTTGCGTTCCGTCCTCCGATTTGTCGAACTTCGTTTCCTTCAATGTGCGCCAACGCATTTCGTCGAAGAAGTTGATGCCTTCGTTTCCCAGTTCGCGGCGACGTTCGTCGCGGACATAATCGCGTGCAACATCTTTCGAGGCAAAATTGGCAGCCATGGTGGGCATTCCAACACGGTCGCGCACCTGTTTCACTTTTGCCTGTGCATCCGACAGTTGGTTCAGCTCAACCAAAGCTTCAGCCCACATCAGCAACACATCGGCATAACGGATAAGCGGTTCGTCGATTGGATTCGATTGCCGGTATAGAAATTCAAGACCTTCGCCCACAAATTTGCGGTGCAGATAAAACAGGTTTTCGCTGTTCGCTGTCAAGTCGGGCAATATTCCCGGAATCAACCCATCCATCCCAACACCGTTGGTATAGGCTTTGGCTGCCGCCCAAGGCCAGCGCATTACATATTCCGGTTCGTCGCCGCTACCGCTCGGCGGGTTTGCATCTATTCCTTTTATGGTGTCGTAAGGGCAGATTATGCTGTAATGCAGCCGCGGATCGCGTTTGGAATACGCTGCACGAAGCCGCGCTTCGTTTCCTTCTTCCAGATAATTGCTTTTTACCGCAGAAAGAACTGACGCATTCAACCTGTTATTTACGGCAGAAGTAACTTTGGTGTGAATTTCCGTTCCGTTTCGTTTTTTGTCGCGCAAAAAATAGACTTCCCGTTGGGCGGCGGACAAGGAATTGTAACCCGTAATAAAGTCGTCCCAGTTAAACCGTTTGCTATCGGTGGCGCTTACTTTAACTTCATATAAATCAGCTAAATATGGACGAACCTGAATATCTGTCCAGCTTCCGGCATTGTCGCCACCGCCTAATTGGAACGCGCCTAAAAATTTAGCCCGGTTAATCCCGTATGCCTTCGTTGCTTCTTCGATATACTGAACGCTGAAAATCATTTCGTTGCTGTTCTCGTTGGCAACTTTAAACAGTTGTTTAAAGTCGGCGGGTGTGTTTGTCGAAGTGAACAAGCCATATCCCATATCGCCGACTTTGGCGAAATCGGCGGCAGCAGCCTGAAAATCGCTCGTACCATCCTGTCCTTGCCATCCTTTGCTTTGCGCACGGTAAAGGTATGCCTTTCCCCTCAGGGCGTATGCCGCACCTTTACTTGCTTTGCCGTCCGATTTACCGACATAATTGTTCGGCAAATTCGGTTCGTTGATTGCATCAGTCAAATCAAGGATGATTTGTTCCCACACATCCGATTCGGGCGATTGCGACTTCGTATATTCATTGGCGTTCACATTTTCAATGTAAAGCGGCACGCCTATTCCGTTTCCGCCATACAATGCGTTGAGATGAAGATAATACAACGCCCGCAAGAATTTTGCTTCCGCAACCATCCGTCCTTTCGCCGCCTCTTCGATAGGGGCTTCCGATATTCCCTTGATCGCATCGTTGGCGCGATAAACGCCACGATAGAATTTTACCCACTGCTCACTCAAAATGGCAGAAGTAGCAGTTATGCCGGTACGAAAGAAACCGCCGTTGTTATCGTAATTGCCTTGGCTGCCCATCCCGAAAATATCAAAGAGGTAGTTTCCGGCTCCCCCGGCATTGGCAACACTTGGGCCCCACCCCCTCAATGTGGCATATACACCCGCCATTCCTTGCTCGCACAAGGTTTCGGATTTCCACATATTGGCTGACGCCAACGTATTGTAGGGGGCTGTATCCAAGGAGCCATCCGAACATTTGATGAAGCACAACGACGTCATCGCTGTTATCAATAGACTAAAAAATATTTTTTTCATAATGCAAATCGTTTTAGAGATTAGAACGTAATATTAATACCTCCTGAAATCATACGGGCTAACGGATATGCCCCAAAGCCTATTCCGCCAATTTCCGGATCAACTCCCGGAAAACTCGTTATCGTCCATAAGTTTTCGCCGCTGAAAAAAACCCTCAGGTTACTCATTTTCGCTTTTTCCGTGATTTTCTTGGGAATGGTATATCCTACCTGCAAGTTTTTGAGCTTTATGTAGGACGCATTATACAGAAAATCCGTATTATTCTGGAATGTACCGCCACTCGTTTTTAAACGCGAATACTTGGCTGTCAGGTAATTTGAGTTGCCGTCTTCTTCTGGAGTCGCGTATTTTGTTTCATCGAAAAAGTAAAAATCGGCGCGGGCATTTGCCGGTATCGTGTTCTGCACGTTTGCAATGAGCGGGTAATTCAGCCCGTTTCCGTACAGATGGTAGTACATACCGGCCTGCCCCGACCACAACATACTGATGTCGAGACCTTTCCATTCGACCGAAAATTGAATACCAAAATTGTACTTGGGCGTGCTTGACTTGCCCGTCCATTTACGGTCATACTCGTTGCCGTAATTTCCGTCGCCGTTGTTGTCGGCATAGATGTATTCGCCGTACCAAAACCTTGTACGATCAACGGCGGCCGTTGTCTGGCTGTTGAATTTATACCCTGCGGCAACCATATCCTTAACCCACTGCAAGTCCTGAGAGGTGCGGATCATACCGTCTTTTGGCCCGCCGTTGGGATTAACGCTACCGTCGGCGTTATTGTAGGTGCCCGATCCTTTGTAGGGTGTCCGTAAAAACTGTTCGCCCAACATATGGCCTTCGGGTCTTTCGTTCAAAGCCGAAAAATTGAGGTATTTCCAAACCGGATTTCCCCACACGTCAAAATCGGCTTCGTCATGACCGTATTCAAGTTTCCCGAGATATTCCACCACCCTGTTTTGATTGAAGGAAAAGTTTCCGCCGACAGAATAACGGACATTGCCGACTTTGTCATTCCATCCCACCGTGATCTCATAACCCCGGTTTCGCATACTTGCCGCATTTTCCATCGGAATGGTTATGTCGCCTCTTGTTGCGTATGCCGTCGGTGTAGTCAGGATTCCCGTTGTCAATCGGTTATATAAACCAAATTCAACGTTCAGCCTCTGTCGCAAGAATTGGGCGTCGAAAGCGACGTCGCTCTTTGTTACCTTTTCCCAAGACAAAAGCGAGTTTGGCAACTGCGATGGATACAAGCCCTTGGTTTCACTTTCGCCAAGCACAACGTTCGTAGAACTATAAAGTGCCTGCCAATCGTAATAACCCGATGTAACGTTACCGAGTTTTCCCCATGAAGCTCTCAGTTTCAATCCTTCAACGATGGGCTTCAACGGATCGAAAAATGATTCTTCGCTGATGCGCCAAGCTCCCGAAACCGAAGGAAAAACCCCGTATTTGTGATCGGTGGCAAAGCGGGATGACCCGTCGCGGCGGAAATTCGCTTCAAACAAGTATTTTCCCTTGTAGCCGTAATTTATGCGGCCGAATTGAGAAACCATCGCATAATCGCGTTCATAGTTGCCGCCGATGGAACTCATTTCCGTCGCGGTCGTAATATCGGTTATGGAATAGTCGAGCAAGCCTTTTTTCGTCGCGCTGAAACCATTGTAGTTCCAATAGGTTCGTTCATACCCCAACAAGGCGGAAATATCGTGGTCCCCGAAAATTTTATTGTAATTCAGCGTACCGATGAGGTTGCGAGCTGTTTGACGGGTAAACGAGCGGGAGGTGGTTGCAAGGGTTTGGTTTCCGTTGTATTCCGCCAATACTTCCCCGGTACGGAAACTGTAACGTTTCACATTTACGTCATAAGAACGTTGATCCCACGTAGCATCCTGATAATTAAACTTGATCTCGGCGTTTAATCCGTCGTATAGTTCCGCCCCCACATACCAGGTAGTATTCAGGCGGGAAGTAATATTCCGTCCGTCTTTGTAGATCAATCGCGCCAGCGGGTTTTCCATATTTGACGGGTTCATCGAAGCATTTAGCGTGGGGTCTTCAAGGGCGCCATATTTTCCGTTATATTCCGGAGTCATTGCCGGAATCATTTGATTAATGTAATACAAGGCGCCGTCGGTACTTGAATCGGCCACATCGCCGAGCCGATGATTGAAATAAGTTTTTGTCCCGACTTTCAATATTTTGGCTACTGTCGATTCCACGTTTGCCCGCATCGAATACTCGTCCAAAGACGTGTTCGGCATGGTACCGGGATTGGATTGGTAACCGGTAGAGAGCAGATAGGTGCTGTTTTCACTCCCTCCCGTTGCTTGCAACGTATGTTTGTGGTAGAAACTTGGGTAGTAGAAATATTCTGTCCAGTCGGTATTGGGGTATGCCAAATAATTCGGGATGCCCCATTCATTGTCTGTACCTTTCGGATTTCGGGATGCCGCCCTCCATATATCAATATCCGTTTGTTTGTAAGGCAGTAAGGTCGGATCGGCAGCGATTCCCGAAGGATTCAAGTTTACGACCGCCCGGTTGTGCATTTCCATCCATTCGGCGGTGTTCGATTCGAGCTTGAATTTTGAACTTACGTCGGATTGCGCAAACAACGAGGAATAGGAAAATTTCGGCTTTGCCTCTTTTTTCCCACTTTTGGTGGTAACCAATATTACCCCGTTGGCGGCGCGGGAACCGTAGATGGCGGCAGACGCGGCGTCTTTCAAAACAGAAACGCTTTCCACGTCCTCCGTGTTGATGGAGTTGATGGCATTGCCTTCATCGACAACCACACCGTCAATAACAATCATCGGGCTGTTGGAACCCTGAAACGTACCGGCGCCACGAACAAGGATGCTTGCCCCGTCGCTACCGGGCTTACCGCTGCTTTGCCTTACCTGCACACCGCTTGCCAACCCGCCGAGACCGGACGAAAGGTTCGTCATCGGACGATTTTCCAGCTTTTGAGAGCCAATGCTCGACACGGATCCGGTCAGGTTCACTTTCTTCTGTACGCCGTAAGCCACCACCACCACTTCTTCCAGCGCCTGTGTGTCTTCCAGCAAAGTGATGTTCACGGTTGTTTTCCCCGCCGTGTTTATTTCCTGTGTCAAATAACCGATGTAGGAAATTTGGAGCGTGGCGTTGTTTCCCACGCTCAACGCGAAATTTCCGTCGGTATCGGTTATCATACCGTTTACCGTGCCTTTTTCGACAACGTTGGCGCCGATCACCGGCTCTCCGTGATTGTCAGTAACGGTTCCCGAAATTTGTTTTTTTTGCTGTTGCGCACTGGGGGATTCCCGTGTGTCCGGAGCATTGCCGAGGGCAAAGCCACTAAATACGTTCAGCAACAAAAAAATAGAAAGAAATGGGATGGACAGGATACATTTGCCCCCCCCCTTAAAAAAAGTTAATTTACCGATTCTCATAATCATAATATGTCATTTAAATATCAAAAATACACATTCCCTTTATTCCGCGATATGCGGAAACCCGAAAAAAAAACAATTTAGTAGAATAAAAATTTTACTTGTTTACCATCCGCCACCAGAAGAGGTGGATTCCAAGTCCCGTTGGGCGAACCGCAGGACGAAAAGACCATCCCCGATTTCTTTTTGTCCGGGGCTTCATTCATTCTCTCTTTTCATATTTCATAGGCATTCTTTTTTTTTAATATATTGCAAAAGTACCTTAGCGTCGGTATCCGTACCTGCATAAAATGTCTTTTTAATTTGTACTAATCGTCCAATATGCAACTTTAACCACCCTTATGCACACGGCACGGGTCATTCATTAAACCACTCGACGGAATCAATGATGTTTTTATTGTCGGAAAGGTATGATTTAACCTCTATTTTGTTTCTTCCTTTTTGTAGAGAAACATTTTTCCATGCAATCGTGGCATAGGCGTCGGCATTTTGTTTTCCGATATTTTTATCGTTTACCCACAATTCCGCTTCGGGTCGATTCGAAAAAACCATAACCGTTGTTTCGGTGGTTGTCCGGCGTGTGTGGCGCCTGTTTGCAATGTAAACGAAGGGTTCTTCGGTATTCCAGTTTGCTTTGTAGAAGTAGAAAGCGTCTTTCTTCACTTTCCTGTCGAAAGTAACCAGCCCTTTATCGTTGATTCCCGGCCGGTCACCTTCGGTTCGGTGCGCCGCCCCAAAATCGAAGAGGTTCCAGATGAACGATCCCCAAATGAAGGGGCGTTCATTGATGGCTTTCCAGTTGCCGATGTGGTAGGCTGTCTGCCAATTTTCGGGATGCCACCAACCGGAAGCCTCCCCCGCTTTTACGTCTTCCTGCTGATGATATATGCTTGCCCCTGCCCCATATTCGCTGATGGCAATCTTGTATTGCGGGAAACGGCCGTGGATACGATCTGCCCACGTTCCCATATCCGAAAAACTGCCCCCGTACCAGCCATAGTATTTGTTCCATGCAATCAGATCGCTATGTTTGATCAGCGGATTGGCGTCATCTAAAAAACTTGCGGCCACGGTGGGGCGGGTGGGATCTTCGCGGTGCGCCAAAGCGTTCAATTCAGCGATGTAATCTTCCGGGCTGTCGCCTTCGGTTTTCAGTTCGTTATACAAGCCCCACATACAAATGGACGGATGGTTGTAATGTTGGCGTATCAGCTCAATCAATTGCTGCTTGCCGTTTTCCCTGAAATGCAGTTGGTTCACGTATCCTTGTTCGGCATACCCTCCGGGGCCGACGAAGGGAATTTCTGCCCAGACGATCAACCCGTTTTTGTCTGCCAGATCGTAAAAATAGCTTGCTTGCGGGTAATGCGCCAGTCGCATGGCGTTTGTCCCCATTTCCAGAATAATATCCATATCCTCCTCATGATGTGCCGGATGAAGCGCATTTCCGATTTCCGCCCTGTCCTGATGGCGGCAGACACCTTTCAGTTTAAGGTATTCTCCGTTCAGGAAGAACCCTTTGTCGGCATCCACGCGGTAATAACGCAATCCCAAAGGCTGTACAACCCTGTCTTTCGTTTCGCCGTTTACGGATAATATGATTTCCACCTGATAGCAGAAAGGGTTTTTCTTTCCGTTCCAGAGCTGCGGTTTCTGCAATGAAAAACCAATTTCTTTCGCTGTATTTTTGCCGTTGGGTAGTTGAATCTCTTTTCGTTCGCTGAAAATATTTTTCGTTCCGTCAAGCACATTTAAAGTCAGTGTCGCTGCGCGGGCATCGGCAAAATTGCTCAGCATGACACGGGCGGTTACATCGGCTTTCTCTTTCGATACGCTGTCTTGCACCAGATAAACGCCGGGGGAAGCAAAATCGGTTAATGAAATGTGTTGTTCATCGGTAACGATCAGATATACATCGCGGTAAATTCCGCCATAGAAATTGAAATCCCCAACCAAGGGCATAACATCGAGATGAAGGGAATTATTCACACGTACCAGCACCTCGTTTTCCTTCCCATAATCCACAAATTCCGTAATATCGAACACGAATGCGCCGTATCCGCCCCGGTGTTCGCCCAAATGCTTTTGGTTGATGAAGACATTGGCAACCGTGTTTACACCCTCGAAACGAAGGTAAAGGCGTTTTCCTTTCAGATTCTCGCCCACGGCAAGCAGCTTGCGGTAATTCCCGGTCCCGCGGTAATAATCCTGCTTGCCGGACAATGCGTCCTGCGCATTCCACGTGTGCGGCAGATCTACCCTGCGTTCGGAATTTTTCTGCACCTGCCACGAGAAACGGAATTGCCAATTATCGTTTATCCGTATTTCTTTCCGTGTCGCCCGCACTGTGATTGCAGACAAAAAAACAAGTAATAAGATTAAGTGCCGCCTCATAGTAATGCGTTTTTTTTTACAAAAATAGAGGAGGATTCCAAAATAGGGGAATATAAATCGTCCAAGAAAGTAACACAAATTGTCTATATACGGATTTTTAAGAAATTGGGGAACAATTTCTTGGGGGACGGTTTACGAATGTATGGATATTGAATTTTTCTCCTTTGTCTTCCGGTATTGAGTGGGGGGAATGCCGTATTCAGTTTTGAAACAGCGGCTGAAATAGATGGAAGAGCTAAATCCCAATTGATCGGCAATTTCAACAATCTGCATATCGGGATATTCGCATAATAAGGTTGCCGCACGTTTGAGGCGATGATTTTGGATAAAATCGTTCGGCGTAACACCGATCAATGCTTTGAATTTAGTAAAGAGCGAACTGCGGCTTAACCCGACTTCGCGGGCTAAGGCGTGCACATCAAAATCTGGATCGCCAAGGTGGCCGTCAATGGATTGGTTGATGCGTTCCAGCAATTTCCGGTCCAGCGCATTCACCGCCAGCAATGACAAATCCGAATCGGGTTGTTCATTCAATTTGCGTTGCATCGACAACCGGTTGCGAATGATATTGTTGCAACGCATCAGAAGTATTTTCGAATGAAAAGGCTTTCCGATATAATCGTCCGCGCCCTGTTGCAGCCCTTCTATGTTTTGTTCCTCGGAATTCAGCGCCGTGAGCAACACCACGGGTATATGGCAGAGATCGGCATTGTTTTTAATGCGCATGCACATTTCCGTTCCTGTCATTTGCGGCATCATCACATCGCTTACAATCAGGTCGGGGTTTTCCGTCATTGCAATTTCCAGGCCTTCTTTACCGTTGTGTGCCGTCAATACGTTGTAGAGCGGGGAAAACAACGTTTGAAGGGTTTGAAGCAATTCTTTGTTGTCCTCCACCAGCAGGACGGAATATTTCTTTCCCGTGGTTGTTCCGGAAAAGTTTTGTCCGATTTCCTCGTAATCTTTTTCGGTAAGCATTTCGGGTATGCCGCCATCTTTCTCCGGAAAATCCTCAGGGTGCTCCAAAATCACGGTTTTACCGTCTTCCTCGAAGTGCGTTTTCCCCTTCAACAGCTTTATCGTGAAAATGGATCCGTAGCCCAATTCGCTTTGTACGCCGATTTCGCCGTGATGCAGTTGCACGATATTTTGGCTCAACGTCAATCCGATTCCGGTTCCCGGATTTGAAGCCGATGTCCGTGAGCCATTATCCGCCTGATAGAAGAGATCGAAAACATGTTTGGAATCTTCCGCCGACATACCGATCCCATTATCAATAACCTGTACCACAACGGTTTCTTCCTCATCCTTTATGATGAAATCAATACATCCCCCATCGCGGGTATGTTTAAACGCATTAGAGATCAAATTGAAAAATACTTTCTGCAATTGATTCGCGTTGAACCAGATGGGGAGTTCGTTCGTTGAAGACGCCATTTGGTAACGAATTTGTCGTTGAACGGCTAATTCGCGGAAAGACAGAAAAATATCTTTCAGGAAATGATTCAAATCCTGCTCGGAAACACGCAGGGCGACAAAACTTTGTTCCAATTTCTGAAATTCCAACAATTCGCCGATAAGCCCCCGCATCCGGTTCGCGTTCTTATTGATTTTCAGAATCTTGTTGAATACCGTGGGCGATAAGGATGTGTTTTGGAAAAGAAGCTCTATTTGGCTGATAATGAGTGTCAATGGTGTCCGGAATTCGTGGCTGATACTGATAAAGAAACGTAGTTTTGCCTGTGTAAGCTCCTCGTTACGTTCTTTGTCCTGTTTTTCTTTTTCCAGCGATAACGCCAAGGCGCGACGCGAGTTTTGTGTGCGAATAATCAGGCTGAATATCAATATAGTAACCAAAATATAGCCTATCCACGCCCAAATTGTGTTGTACCACGGTTGAGAAATGTGGATATACAAAACTATTTTCTGCCCGTTGGAAACGTCCTTTTCTTGCACGATTAGGCGGTAAGATCCGGGATTGAGATTCGTATAATAGATGCTGTTGAGATTTGTCGGGGTCCAACCGATGTCGAATCCTTCGAGCATATATTCATATTCGTTATGCTTTTGAAAATCAACATAATTATTGGATGCAAAATGAATAACAATATTGTTTTGCTCGTATGTCAAATTAACATTATCCGTAAAAGCCAATGCCTTCGTCAGAACTTTGTGGCGGTCATCGGGGGCAACTCGCTCATTGTGAATCCAAATATCGGAGAAATAGAGGGAATATTCTTTTTTGTCGAGGCCCAAATCCGTTTCCCAAAAAGAGGTAAGCCCATCGGTACCACCGACAAAAATTTCATTGTTGTTGCATATTAAAACTCCGCAGCCGTTAGTAATAGTTGTAATGGGAAGTGGCACTTCCAACTTGATAAACCGCGAAGTTTCCTTATCCGGATCAAAGAATGTGACGCCTTTGTCGCCGGTAATCAGCAGTTCGCCGAGGTTTGTTTGCGCGATGTTGTAGCAATAGTTGCTCATGAGGTGTCCGCTTGAAACGGTAAAAGCGGTGAACCTGTTTTCCGCGTCGTCATAGCGATAAAGTCCGGAGCCTTGTGTCCCCAAATAAATATTTCCTTGGTGTTCAATGATTTTTGTTACTTCGAAGCGAATATTCTGTTCTGCCAGAGAGATGATTTTCACATCCGAAAGATTGTTTAAATTCAGGCGGGTAAGATTCCTCGCGAAGGAATACCACAAGAAACCGTTTGAATCGATGAAAAAATTCACGCAATAATGCGATAACGATTCAAATTTTTCTGTTTTTTGGTCCATGCGGAAAAGTCCGTTCCGCGCCGAAATATACAGGTTGTCGTTGTATATTTCGGTGTGATAGATGATTTCGTTAGGATGTGGGGTAGAGCTGTTCTCGACGTTTTCCAAATACCGGTAAAAACGATGCGTTGGCATCATAAACTTAAATAATCCGCCGGTGTGCGTGCCAATATAAATCGTTTTCCGCTTTTCGTCGTAACTGATGCTCTTTAAATTGTTGTACTCCGTACCGCTTTTGTCTTCTGGTCTGAAATAGAGAAAAATACGTTTTTTGCGGTTCATCCAATTCAACCCGCCGCCTTCCGTGCATATCCACAAATCGCCGTCTTTGTCTTCAACCATATTCCCCACAAATGGATAGTTCAGGCAATCGTTGCGATCGGGATTATCCACATAATGTGAAAAAATATCCCTTTCGGGATTAAAATAGTTCACGCCGCCGTAGTAAGTCCCTGCCCAAATGGTTCCCTGACGATCAAAACAGAGGGAAAACACGGACGAATGGGTTAGTCCTCCGGACAAATTATCGCGGGCGTACAGCGTAAAATCTTGGGTGTGAGGGTTGAATTTCTGTAATCCTTTAAACGTCCCGAACCATATATTGCCGCTGTTGTCTTCCACAAGTTCCCGTATTTGATCGCTTGCAATGCGCGTGCCGGGAGGGTTATTTTCCGTATAAACGGTTGTCGTGCCATCGGGAGCGATTTTATACAGCCCGTTCATACGGCTGCCAATCCAAATGTCTTTGGTGGAACTTTCAAAAATACTAAATATATCTTTATCGGGGATAATTACCTGAGGACTACTCCCTTCTTCCATCAGGTAAAGTCCGTTGTTCGAACCCAGCCATATTTTATCCTCCGATACGAGGATGCGGGAAATAGACTGAATGTTTGTCTTCGCCCGGAATTGAAGGGAATCGGCTGCCGTGTCATACACGAATAATGAATCCCAAACCGCACACCATACGTTTCCTTTATAAGTAGATACTGTTTTTACCCCGTTCGCACAAACCGTATGGAACTTCTGCTTGCGAATGTCGTATCGCATCAAAGCCCCGTCTGCCCTGAAAAAAACAGATCCTTCCGTGTTGCTGCAAATAAAATCGCATTCATTGCCATAGAGCGTTTCCTCCGGGCTTTTGTTTTCCTCGTCCGCCCACGGTTTGTAAACCAACGTATTATTTCCGTCGTATATCGTGATTCCTTCCTGCGTTCCAAACCACATCCGCCCCAGCATATCCTGATGAATGGACATAACGGAGGTTTGTGAAAGCCCGTTTCCTATCCCGATGTGCTTGAAATACACCGGAAATGCCGATTGAAACAAGCACAAGAAAAAACCTATGAGGAACCTGTTTTTCATTCATTTTTAAACTTAATGCAATGCAAATATAAGTAAAAAAATAAAATAAATAACAAAAACAGGAATATTTGGCTTTGGAAATTCAAAAGGAACACAATTTTTGAATAGAAAGACACCCGAATCGTCTTTATTTTTAACCTGAGTTCGACGTAAGAAATTTAACAATTTCAACACAAATTTCTCACAGGGAGAGGCACAAAAGTTTAGCCTGGATTTTTTCCAAAGCGGCTGAATTACAGACCAGTTCCGGTCATCCACATTAGCGGGAGTAATGCAAAAATTGAGCAGTTCCCCCCTGTCATTGACCACCAAATGAAGTTTGAATCCATAGAACCAGCCCGTCGTGCTTTTGCCAACCGTTGCCATATCCTTAAAAACACGGTTTCGCCTGATGCGTTTGTTTTTGCAAACGGCCATTTTTGAGGAATCAATAAAGGCGATACCCGTACATCCGCCAAAACAGATCAGCTTCAAAAAGAGAGCAAACGGAATCATAACTTTTCGCTCAAGATCAACAAAACGATTGTAAAAAAGCAAGTTGGGAAATTCGCTCTGTAAATGTTTAGCGACGTAAAACAGGTAAAAATGTTTCAGATTGCGAAAACTGTCGCAGTGAAAACAGATCATAACCGTAATAATTTCGGCGTCAGACATGGCAGATGAGCGATTGCGATGCCGTTTGCCATCATCGGGAAGAATCCGGTGTTTTTTGATTTCTTTTGAAAATTCCTTGCAGAAATCGTCTGCGATACAATAAATTTATTCATGCACTATTTTTTCTTTTGTGGTATTCATGATACGCTTCGCTTAATTCAGTAAT
>JAISYO010000021.1 GCA_031269865.1 Dysgonamonadaceae bacterium
ACATTGCAGGTAAACGCGAATCGCGCCGTCTGCTTGGCGACTATATCCTTAAAGAAGATGATATTACAAAATATGTAGCGCACGAAGACGGCACGGCGGCTACGACATGGAGTATCGACCTGCATTATCCCGATCCCAAAAATACGGCGAATTTTCCTGGCATGGAATTTAAATCAATCGCCAAACAACCCGATATTTACCCTTATCCGGTGCCTTATCGCTGCCTCTATTCGCGCAATATCGAAAATCTTTTTATGGCAGGGCGGAATATCAGCGTTACGCACGTAGCACTTGGTTCTGTGCGGGTTATGCGCACAACAGGGATGCTTGGCGAGGTCGTAGGCATGGCGGCTTCAATTTGCAAGGCGCGTAATGCACAACCTCGCGCCGTCTATCAGAAATACCTCCCTGAACTGAAAGCACTGATGAAAGAAGGTGTCGGACAAAAGGGACTGCCCAATAATCAAAAATATAACGAAGGCAGCTCGCTGAAAGAACCACCGGCCGTGAAATAAATTTTACTTTCAACATCCCCTGAAAGTAGAAAAAGCCGATAAACCCATCCCTTGCATTCCGTCAGGATTGCATCCAAACACTTATTTCCCAAAGTGCCCTAGTAGCCAAAAACAGCACAGCCTGAATCTCTTAATTCCTAATTTTTAATTGTTTTCTCGCTTGCAATTCCCACGTGCGGATACGATCTTTGTAGAGGTTGTGTCCGTTCATTTTTACCACGTCGAGCGAGGCGTCGCTGTTGTCTTCCCAACGGCGACAGAGATAAAGCACGTCATAGACGCGCCCGATTTGGTAATGCCGTGAAATGTTCAAGCCCAGCGCGTAATCTTCGCCGTAACTCGTGTTTGGCACCTTCACTTCGCGCAAAACAGGTGTGTAAAAAGCGCGTGGCGCACCCAATCCGTTGATGCGCAAAGCGTTGTTGCGTCCGTTTTCGGCTGTCCATTCCCGATGATCAATAACGCCCGGCGGAATAGGATTCATCTCAAAATCAGTCATTTGGTAAGTGCCAACCACCATCGCGCAATTTTGTGCGTAAAACGCATTGACGATTTTTTGCAGGGTGTCCTCGCCGCTATATACGTCATCACTGTCGAGTTGCACGGCAAATTTCCCGCATTTGCGATGATGAACGCCGATGTTCCAACAACCGCCGATGCCCAAATCGTCGCGATTGGGGACAATGTGTATCAGGCGTTTATCGTTTTTGAACTCATCTATCGCCTCGGTGGTGCCATCGGTGGAATGGTTGTCGATGACGATGAGGTTGAAGGGAAACGCCGTTTTCTGCCTCAACACCGAAACGATGGCGTCGCGAATGGTTCTCACGCGGTTGCGGACGGGAATAATAACCGATACCTCGTATTCAAAATCGCCCTTGTCAAATTCAATGGGGCTGAATTTCGGCGCAAGATACGCCCCCACGTCTTTCAAATGTTGGGTGCAAGCCTTTTCCATTTCAACCTGAACCTCGCGGTTCTTGGGATTCACGTAATCGAAAATCTTTTGCCCCGAACTGCGAGTATCTTCCTCTATTTCAGTATATAAAAACTCATTGACGTGTACCAAGGGGTATTTTTGCGAAACTTTCAGACGCAAATCATACAGCCCCGCGAATGTGTAGTCCGCGTCCATTCGCGATACGGCTTCCTTCATCGCTTGGGAACGGTAGAGCAACAGCGAGCCAAAATTGAAATCGTCGCGCAAACTGCCTTCCTGATAGTCAATAACGGGATTATTTTTCTTTTCGCCGTCCAATTCCGCGTAATAATCGGCATAAACCATTCCCGCAAGGGAATCGTCCGCAATGCGAAGCAGGCGTTCGAGGGCGAAATAGCCCAAGCGCAGAACGGTGGATTTCGTGTAAACGAGCGCGTATTCCGCATCAGATTTTTCGGCGATTTTGCGGATTGTCGCGCTACTTTGCACCGAATCGATGGCGAGCATTTCGCAACCGTTGATTTTAGGAAGGGACAAATCGGGCACGAGCAGGTAAATTTTCCGTAGCGATTCCGATTGTTTCAAATCGTCAATGGTTTTTACAACCTGCTCATATTGAGTGTAAAGGATAAATGCGTTGATTTTCGGCATCTGTTTTCAATTTTTTATGGTTTCCAAAATACTTTTCAGCAGTCGGTTTCTGTTTTCCTGCCCCTTGACGGATTCGATGGGGAAGCCGAGAATGCAGGTGTTGTAGGTGTCGCCCTTGTAAAAAACCCCCGCGCTCAAATTATTTTCCGAATAACGGAAAACGGTAAATCCGTCTTTGGTGGCAGGTTCTATGGCATCGGGATTTTCCACGACGTATGATTCGCTGTTCAACTCGTTGTAGGTTTGATAGTTGCCCACGATGGACGAAAATGGGGAAGCAACCGCTTTCACGCGCCCGGAAACAGCGCCATTGCTGTTGCGCCATTTGTATTTCAAGGTGTTTTGCGCCCATTCCCTATCCGATGCGGTGGCGTGTGGGTTATCCCAAAAATCGGAACCGACAAACGCGCCACTCACGATGACGCTTCCCCCACCCTTGCAATAATCGGATACAATTTGCTGTTGCGCAGCAGAGAAGGTTTTGAACTGGCTCGGCTTCGCACCGCGTGCGACAGTCCATTCGCGCTGTTTTCCTAATATCCAATCGGTTACGCCGTAATCGGATAGCTTCACGGAACGATTTTCCACCGATCCGGCGGAACAGGAAACGAAGGAATATCCGGCTTCGGCAAAGGCTTGTCCGTGAACGAAGGGATAATCGAAGGTGTTCCCCGCAATTCCGGTGCTTTCGTAATTGGCGTCGCTGTCGCCAAAACCGGACGCATCATCGTCCATCCACGGAACGACACGGCGGAATTCGTGCATCTGCCCAATAAACTGATGTTCTGAAATATACGGAACGCCGTTATCGACATTCCCCAAAAATCCGGCGATGCTGTCGTTTGAAGCCGTGAAACTGTACGGGGCGGAAATGCGCGTAAATCCGTTCACGATCATCGCCACGCCTTTTTCGTCCGACTTGCGACAAGCCGAAAGGATTTCCGAAGGGAAACTCTCGCCGCCGTCGTTCAGAGCCGTTACCTTAAAGCCGTAAATCTTATTTTTTTCGATGGGAACTTCGCAACTGTTTCCCCCGACGACAATTCCGTTATCAAAACCGCCGTCCCCGATGCGTGTGTAGAGAATGTATTTCGTGGGTTTGGCAGTCGGCTCGGCAATATCCAACGTTTCCTGCCAAACCAAACGAACCTTGTCCGCGCCCGAAAACACTGCGCTGAAATCCTTGACGGGCAAGGGTTGCACCACGTAAGAACGGTTGTATTGCGAAGCCAAAAATTTCAACATTCCCTTGTAAATCGAACGGCTTACCGCGAAACGAAACGCGGGATCGAGTCCGTAGCGCATATCGGCAAAATTTTGGTGCGACAGCAATTCCAACAGCATCGTCGGCACATTCGGGACACGCGCTTCGGCATACGAGCGGTTCCACAAATGGCGGCGTGTCCAATTGGGTTCGAAATCGCGACGTATATCATCGGTAATTTCCTGCATAACC
>JAISYO010000030.1 GCA_031269865.1 Dysgonamonadaceae bacterium
ATTACGCGAGTACAGATACGCTTTTCTACGCCACAAACAGAGCGTTGGCGACGGTTGGGAAAGGATTGTTTATTAACTATTCGCATATTGCTGCTTAATTTTGATTACTTACTTAAAAAAATGTTTCTATAAATATATTTATGAAAAAAGTAATAATGTTTTATCTATATCTTCTTCCCTGTGTGTGTGCATATCCGCAATCGGAAGCCGATCCGGCTTGTATTTTGAATATGGAAAATCTATTCAAAGTGCATACTTGAATAATGAAAATGCCTGAAATGAACGTAATAACAGATTATATCATATCCCTGATAACAGTAACAATCGTGTTATTGGTATCTTGTAGCGAAGAAGATATTCCTGACGAAAATACTATTAGCCGCACTGTAATTGTCTATATGGCAGCCGACAACGATTTGTCAGCAGATGCCTTATCGGACTTGGCGGAAATAAAACAAGGGTTTTCGGAAAAGGGTGTTACCTCATTGTATTTGCCGACCGTGCGGACAAAGCGCCATATTTGCTAAAAATCGGGCAGGGGCAGGAAACCGTCGTGAAAACCTATCCCGAACTGCTTCAACCAACGATAGACTACAAACGGGTAGCGGATCGCTATTTTGAATATTACAACGGCATGGATGGAGTTTATCGGTCGGGGATGGCGAGCGTGCTCGCGGTAGGTATGGCGATATCCATTTATGAGTTTCCGAAGAACCGGAAACTCAAGGTTATTCTGTTTTCCGCCGTATTATTATTGTTTTCCGGTCTGTATTTCCTGAAAAAAGATTCCGCCGACGGATGCCTGCTGATTTGGTGCTGCTCGTTGGAAATGATACAGGACAAACCGTTGTCCGGGCACGGTTCAGGCGGTTGGCGCTCTTTGGGTGTTCAAACCGCATCGTCAGACTCGTTGCGCTATGACGGCGTCTCGGAACACGGACTGTTTTACATCAAGTGCCATTCTGAGGGCAATCAGGAACGCCCTTTTATTTTGGAGGATGGCAAGATGGTTTTCTTGTAAGCAGATTTGGGGCTTGGCTTTTGACTTGGGGTAACAAAAACCCCAATAAAATTCCATTTATATGCTATTTTACGTCCCTTTTCATTACCTTTGCGGAGAAGTTGATTAAGTTAAAACCGTCTTCGCTATATGATTTCTTTTTTCAGAATCCCGTCACAAAACATTATCGCAGTTGAGGCGAACGACCCGCTCACGGGCGAAACCGCCGACAAATTGAAATGGCTTTTCGGCAATGCCGAAACGATAAGCGAACCGCAGATCGAGGGAACATTCATCGGACCACGCCGCGAAATGATTACGCCGTGGAGTACCTGCGCGGTGGAAATAACGCAGAATATGGGCATCGAAGGGATTTCCCGCATCGAAGAATATCGTCCCGCCACCGAAGGCAAGGACGAGTACGATCCGATGCTGCAAAGGCTGTATCGGCAACTCGATCAGCAGATTTTTACCATCGGCAAGCAACCCGAACCGATTGTCTATATCGACGACATTGCCGCCTACAACGAAAAAGAGGGCTTGGCGCTCAGCCCCGACGAGATGGACTACCTGAACGGCGTGAGCACGAAAATGAAGCGAAAACTGACTGACAGCGAGGTTTTCGGCTTTTCGCAAGTCAATTCGGAACATTGCCGGCACAAAATTTTCAACGGCAAATTCATCATCGACGGCGAAGAAAAAGAGAGTTCGCTCTTCCAATTGATAAAAAAAACCTCGCAAACCAACCCCAACGCCTTGGTTTCGGCATACAAAGACAACGTCGCCTTTTCGCAGGGTCCTGAGATAGAACAATTTGCCCCGTTGAGCGGCGACAAACCCGATTTTTACGCCACAAAAAATATCGACAGCGTTATTTCGCTGAAAGCGGAAACGCACAATTTCCCCACCACCGTTGAGCCTTTCAACGGCGCATCAACCGGTACGGGCGGCGAAATTCGCGATCGTCTTGGCGGTGGGAAGGCTTCGCTTCCGGTGGCGGGAACGGCGGTTTATATGACTTCCTATCCGCGCTTGGAAGAAGGGCGCGAATGGGAAAAGGCGTTTCCGGCAAGGAAATGGCTCTACCAAACGCCCGAACAGATCCTGATAAAAGCGTCGAACGGCGCGTCCGATTTTGGGAACAAATTTGGACAACCGCTCATCTGCGGTTCGCTGCTTACCTTCGAACACGCCGAAAACTACAAGAAATTCGGTTACGACAAAGTGATTATGCTCGCCGGGGGCGTTGGCTTCGCCAACAAACGCGATGCCTTGAAGGGCAATCCCGAAGCAGGGGAAAAAGTCGTGGTGCTTGGTGGCGACAACTACCGCATCGGTATGGGTGGCGGTGCCGTTTCGTCGGTAAACACCGGGGAATACTCTTCGGGCATCGAATTAAACGCCGTGCAACGCGCCAATCCCGAAATGCAGAAACGCGTGGCAAACGTGATCCGCACGTTGGCGGAATCGGACGACAACCCGATTGTTTCTATCCATGATCACGGCGCGGGCGGACATTTGAACTGCCTTTCGGAACTCGTCGAAAAAACGGGTGGCGCCATCGAGATGGACAAGCTGCCCATCGGCGACAAAACCCTCTCGGCAAAAGAAATCATCGGCAACGAAAGTCAGGAACGTATGGGCTTGCTCGTCGAGCAAAAAGACATTGATCGTATGCAAGGCATCGCTTCGCGCGAACGCGCCCCAATGTACGTGGTGGGCGAAACGACGGGCGATATGAAATTTACCTTCCGCGAACCCGACGGCACCTGCCCGATAGATATGGACTTGGAAGATTTCTTCGGGAAACCGCCTGTTACCGTGATGAAGGACGAAAGCATCGAAGAGGAATATGCCGCCCCCGAATACGATGCCGAGCATCTTGAAACATACATTGAAAACGTCCTGAAACTCGAAGCTGTGGCTTGCAAAGATTGGCTCACAAACAAAGTCGATCGCTCGGTAACCGGAAAAATTGCCCGTCAGCAATGTCAGGGCGAGATTCAGTTGCCGTTGAGCGACTGCGGTGCTATCGCGCTCGATTATCGCGGGTATGCAGGAATGGCGACATCCATCGGACACGCACCGCAAGTGGCGATGATTGATCCGGCGGCGGGATCGGTAGTGGCGATTGCCGAAGCCCTGACGAACATTGTTTTCGCCCCGCTCGAAAACGGACTGCAAAGCGTTTCGCTGAGTGCCAATTGGATGTGGGCTTGTCGCAATCTGGGCGAAGACGCGCGTTTGTACAAGGCGGTGGAAGCCTGTTCCGAATTTGCTTGCGACTTGGGAATCAATATCCCCACCGGGAAAGATTCGCTTTCGATGACGCAAAAATACAGTGCCGCCCAAGGGGAAGACGCCAACGTGTTTTCGCCCGGCACGGTTATTATTTCCGCCGGCGCGGAAGTGAAGAATATCCGCAAGATTGTTTCGCCCGTATTGGCTTATATTAAAGGTACTTACCTCTATTATATTGATTTCTCGTTCGACACATTCAAATTGGGCGGTTCGGCTTTTGCGCAAGCCTTGAACAAAATCGGCGACGAAGCCCCCACCGTTACCGACGGCGAGTATTTCAAAAACGCCTTCGCCGCCGTGCAAGAATTGGTAAACCGGGGCTTGGTGCTTGCCGGACACGACGTTTCGGCAGGGGGAATGATTACCGCGATGCTCGAAATGTGTTTCGCCAATCCGCAAGGTGGCTTGGAAGCCCGATTGGACAAAATCCGCCACGAAGACTTGATAAAGATATTGTTCGCCGAAAATCCGGGCGTTCTCATTCAAGTGAAACACCATCATTTGGTTGAGAAAATCTTGGAAGATTACGGACTTGGCTTTGCTATCGTGGCGCGTCCCATCGAGGAACGCACGCTCATCATCGAAAAAGAGAGCTACCACAAGCAATTCGACATTGACAAACTGCGCGACACCTGGTTTCGCACCTCCTACCTGCTCGATCGCAAGCAAAGCGGGGAAGTGTGCGCCAAAGAACGCTTTGAAAATTATAAGCGGCAACCGCTTCAATTCAATATAAAGCCATCATTTTCAGGTAGGATAGAAGATTGGGGCTTGAACCCCGACAGAAAAGAAAAATCGGGAATCACTGCCGCCATCATTCGCGAAAAAGGGACGAACGGCGAACGCGAAATGGCGTATTCGCTTTACCTCGCCGGATTTGACGTGAAAGACGTGCACACCACCGATTTGACGTCGGGGCGCGAAACCTTGGAAGGCGTGCAGATGGCGGTTTTCTGCGGTGGATTTTCCAATTCCGACGTGCTGGGTTCGGCGAAAGGCTGGGCTGGAGGTTTGCTTTACAACGAAAAGGCGAACACGGCGATCCGCAATTTCTACGCACGTCCCGATACCCTCAGCCTCGGCATCTGCAACGGCTGTCAGTTGATGATGGAACTCGGATTGGTTTATCCCGAAATGGGTATGGCACACCCCAAAATGCAGCACAATCTGTCGCACAAATTCGAGTCCGCCTTTGTGTCGGTTGAAATTCCTGAAAACGAATCGGTTATGCTCCGATCGTTGTCGGGTAGTAAGCTGGGCATCTGGGTGGCGCACGGCGAAGGACGTTTCGTGTTGCCCGAACCGGAATCGCAATACGGCATCGTGGCGAAATACATTTACGACGACTATCCCGGAAACCCCAACGGATCCGATTACAATGCCGCCGCCGTTTGCTCGAAAGATGGACGCCACTTGGTGATGATGCCCCACTTGGAACGCAGCATTTTTCCGTGGCAAAACGCCTATTATCCCTTCGAATACCGCAAGCACGACGTAACGCCGTGGATGGAAGCCTTTGTGAACGCGAGGGAATGGTTGAAAAGCTGTAAATCAGTGTAAATTAGCGAAGTATCCAAAATTGAACCGAATGCCTGAAACAAAAATATCCGCGGCTACATTCCCGGACAGCAAGCCACACTACGAAATACTCGATGGCTTGCGCGGTGTGGCTGCCGTGATGGTTGTGATTTTTCATATATTTGAGTTTCATACCATTACGCGCGAAGAAAACTTTGTGGCTCACGGTTATTTGGCAGTCGATTTTTTCTATGCCCTGTCGGGTTTCGTCATTGCCTATGCGTATGACGACAGGTGGAAAAAACGCCCCTTACCAACCCTCCCCACAAGGGAGGGAGTAAGCGGAATGAGTATTTGGGCATTTGTCAAACGGCGGCTTATTCGCCTGCACCCGATGGTGGTTTTCGGCACGTTGGTTGGCACGCTATTATTTTATCTCAGTGCGACTTCCGGTGTTCCGTTTGATGATGGGGGTACTTCGTTTTATCCCTTGGTTAGCCAAACGCCTTGGTGGGCGTTGATTTTGGCGATGCTTGCCGGTATGCTGATGTTGCCGACACCGCCCGCGCTCGATTACAGGGGCATCGGCGAGATGTATGCCTTAAATTCGCCTGCGTGGTCGTTGTTTTTCGAATACATTGCCAACCTTTTATACGGATTGTTTGTCCGCCGATTCTCAAAAACCATGCTTTCGGTGTTGGTAGCCCTTTCCGCCGGAACATTGCTGTATTTCAGCACCTTCCACTATGGGAATATCAATTTTGGCTGGCAATGTTCGCAGGAAAATCTGCTGATGGGCATCGTCAGGGTAATGTATCCGTTTTTCGCAGGGGTGTTGCTTTACAGACTGAAACGACTGACAAGGGTAAAAAACGGCTTTCTCTGGTGCAGCTTGATACTTGTCGTGATGCTTGCGGTGCCGCCATTGGCTTCGAACGGACTTTACGAATCGCCGCTATGGATAAACGGATTGTACGAATCGCTGACGATTATCGCCGTTTTCCCGTTGATTGTTTATCTTGGCGCAAGTAGCAAAGTTACAGGAAAGTACGCCTCTAAAATCTGCAAATTTCTGGGCGAAATTTCCTTTCCGCTCTATATGGTGCATTATCCGCTGATGTATGTTTACGGCGGTTGGGTTATCGAAAAAAACGCCTCAATAGCAGATGTTTACGTTGAGGCTATCTTGGTTGTCGTTGTCAGTGTCGCGCTGGCATACGCCGCCTTGAAACTTTACGATGAACCCCTGCGCAGCTATCTGTCGAAACGTTTTATATCCAACCAAAAAATAGAGAAACAATGAAGCCCATATTTGAATACGAATTGAAAGTGCGCGATTACGAATGCGATGTGCAGGGACACGTCAATAACGCGAATTATCAGCACTATTTTGAAGTTACCCGCCACGAATTTTTGGAACGGCAAGGCTTGAATTTCAACGAACTGCACAACGACGGCATCGATGCGGTGGTGGCTCGCGTGGACATTCGCTACAAGTCGCCGCTTCACGGTATGGACGTTTTTAAATGCCGCATCGCGGCTATGGAACGAAAACGCTTGTCATACGTGTTCCATCAAGAAATCGTCCGCCTTTCCGACGGCAAACTTTGTGCCACCGGAAGCATTGAGGTGGTTTGCCTGATCAACGGCAAACTTTCCCAACCCGCCGTTTTCGACGCGGCGTTTGCGGAATACATTTAACCTTGTTCTAAAAAATTTTCCCTATATTTGTAGCGTTCCGCTTCATTAAATTTTAAAAAGCAATGTCGCAACAACCGCCAAAAGCCATCTACCAAATCGCCCTGACGATGATTCCGGGCGTGGGCGTGATGCACGCACGCAATCTCGTGCAGGCAGTGGGCTCCGAGGAAGCCGTTTTTTTGGAAAAAGCACGCGCCCTCGAAAAAATCCCGCGCATCTCTTCCCGCTTGGTTGCCGAAATTCGCAGTTCGGAAGTGATGCGGAAAGCCGAGGAAGAATTGACGTTTGTGGAAAAGAACCGTTTGCGCTTGTTGTTCTACACGGACCCCGATTATCCCTCGCGGCTGAACAACTGCATCGACGCGCCGGTTTTGCTGTATGCCAAAGGCGATGCCGATTTCAACCGTCGGAAGATTATCAGTGTCGTCGGTACGCGAAACGCCACGCCCTACGGACAAAAATTTTGCGAAAAATTTATTGCCGTCCTCGCCGAAAAATTTCCCGAAATGCTTGTTGTCAGCGGTTTGGCTTACGGCATCGATGTTTGTGCGCACCGCGCCGCGCTTCAATCGGGACTTTCCACCGTGGCGGTTTTGGGGCACGGTTTAGATCGCATTTATCCCGAACTGCACCGTAAAACAGCCATAGAAATGCTCGAAAACGGCGCATTGATCACGGAATTTCCAAGCAAAACCACCCCCGACAGGTTCAATTTCGTAAGGCGAAACCGCATCGTTGCAGGAATGGCTGACGCCGTGGTTGTGATGGAGTCGGGCGAAAAAGGCGGTTCGCTCATCACGGCGGATATTGCCAATTCCTACTATCGCGAGGTTTTCGCCCTTCCGGGACGGACAACCGACAATGCATCGAAAGGTTGCAACAATCTGATTGCGAACAATAAAGCCGTGCTGCTTCAAGACGTGGGCGATTTCATCGCGCAAATGAATTGGGATTCGGCTTCGAACCCTGCCAAGCCCAAACAAAAAGAACTCTTCCTCAACCTTTCGGAAGAAGAGGCGCGGATATTCAACGCCTTGGCGAAGAACAGCGACGGACTTCAAGTGAATCTGCTCGGCATCGAACTCAACCTTCCGGTTTCGGAACTCTTTTTTACCCTGCTCGAATTGGAAATGAAAAACGTGGTGCAGTCGCTGCCGGGTGGGGTGTATAAATTGTTGTAGATGGGGTGTTGCTGTTAATCTGCTTATTAAAAGTGATTTACTTTTCAAGTAGATATTTCGTTGTGGAATAATTCCCCATTTCCGCTCTTATCTTACCCCCGTTTCTTTCTGTTAATTCAAATCCCTTTATCTTTGTATCAAATTCATCGAAAGAAATAGAATTACGCGCATTAATATTTATTTAATCCACCCAAAGCATTAACTATTATGTAATTACGCCAGTGAGGGGGAGGAAACGCCCCCTAACTCCGTAGGAGTTTCCCTTGCTACGGAAAACTCTTACGGAGTAAATTCTTGCAAATGCGCAATGGGTTAATCATTATTTTTTGTATTTTTGAAGGAAAATAGTTCGTTAAAATAATTATGCCCTACGAAATTGAACGAAAATTTTTGGTAAAGGGGGATTACAAGCCTTTCGTAACCCAACAAACTCGCATCGCCCAAGGCTATTTGTCTTTGGTGCGGGAACGCATCGTGCGCGTGCGCGTGAAAGGCGACAAGGGTTATCTGACGATCAAAAGCGAGGTGCCGGACTCTGAATTTTCGCGTTACGAATGGGAACGGGAAATCCCGCTTTCGGACGCCGAGGATATGTTGCGCTTCTGCGAAAAACCCATCATCGACAAAACGCGGCATTTGGTTCCGGTGGGAAAACACGTTTACGAAGTAGATGAATTTTATGGCGACAACGAAGGCTTGACGATGGCAGAAGTCGAGTTGGCATCGGAAGACGAGGCTTTTGAAAAACCGGATTGGTTGGGCGATGAAGTTACGATGGACAGGCGTTATTACAACTCTTACCTGACGAGGCACCCCTATAAGGAATGGAAATAACGGAAATCCGTTGAACCAAGCGCCTTGTTCGCACGTTGAATAATAAAAGACTTAATTGATTACCTAAGAAACTTCCAACGTTTCTAAAACACGACAGCAAAATGATAAAAGAAGAATTTAAACAGAAAATACGGGACGTGTTGAACGAACTCGCCGATCGTATTGCCGAATTGGAAAGCAAGGCTGACACCATTGCCGACAACGCCAGAGAAGAGTACGCGAAACAATTGGAAACCCTACGGGAACTCAAAGAGAAATTGGTTGCCAAAATGGACGAGTACGAATACCTCTCGGAAGGGAAATGGGACGTGGTAAGAAGTAGCGCGGTGGAATTTATCGGCGCGGTTTCTGCCGCGTGGAAAGAAAGCTACGCCAAAGTTGCCGAGGCGTTCAAGAAAGAGCACTAAGAAATTGTTTTGAATTTTTTTATGCGGTGTTTTTTAGAAGCTGTTTAAATTTTACAGCTCATCTTTTTTATCGCTATTTTAAGATGGATTTTTTGCTTTACATTTGCAGATTTAGCGGGCTAAATCAAGAATGGGAAGTGAAAAATACGCTT
>JAISYO010000034.1 GCA_031269865.1 Dysgonamonadaceae bacterium
ATCCCACGCCGTCCCACACCACGCCCAAAACGGGCTTGTCGCTTTCCCACAAACGGTGTTCGCCCAAAATGGCGGCGAAATGGGCTTCGTGATGCTGTATTTTGTGCGCCGCCGCGTGGGGATAATTTTTTACCTGCGCATTTTCAAACAGCGGGTGTTTGTCGGATAGGACAACTTGGGGCTGAAACGCGAAAATTTGCCGGTAGGAAAGGATTGTTTTTTCGTGGCGCAGAAAAGTGTCGAAATTGGACAAATCGCCGATGTATTCACTTAAATAACAGTGGTTGTTGGGGATAGCGCAAAAACTGTTTTTCAAATCGGAACCCAAGCAGAGTATTTTTTTCTTCTCTCGATTTTTGCTGTCCAATTCGTCCGCGAAAAAGTAGTTTGGGGCAAGCCCGCGGGAACGCCTCAAAATGATTTTCCGTTGGTGCTTCGGGCTGAACTGAATCACGCTGTCGTCCTGCGGGTGCAGGATTTCCAAATCGTGGTGGATAAAAAAATCGGCGATGTTTTGCAAGGCAGCGACAGCCTCGGCTTCGGACGAGCAAATGGGCGAATTGTGTACGTTGCCACTCGTGGCGATAAACGGCTTCCCAACGCTTTCCGCCATCAATTTCAGCATTCCGGTATAGGGAAACATTGCCCCGATACGATTCATTCCCGGACAAATTTCCGAAACGGCAAGATCCTTTTTATCCTTGATGGGAATGATGTTGATAGGCGATTCGGGCGAGAGGAAAGACACCTTATGGCAGTCATCAACGTGCAGGTATTCAGTCATTTCTACTATTGATTTGAATAGCACCGCAAAGGGTTTGTGGGGGCGCATTTTCCTTTTCCGCAGTTCGCCGACGGCTTTTCCGTTGCTTGCATCGCAGAGCAAAAGATAGCCCGACGTGTTTTTTACGGCGATGATTTTCCCTTCCCTTAGTTTTTCTGCCGCCAACTCAAAAATCCATTTGTTTTCGCGTTCCAACAGCGTTCCCTTGTTGTCGGTAAATTTCAGGCTCACGCCACATTGGGGACAGCTATTTGTCTGGGAATGAAAACGAATGTCATCGGGCGAAACGTATTCTCCTTGGCAAACCGGACACATACCGAAACGGCTGACAGAGGTATTTTCCCTTTCGAAAGGGTATTTTTGGGTTAAGGCATAGCGCGGTCCGCAATGCGTGCAAGTGGTAAACGGATAAAAATAGCGGCGGTTTCGCGTGTCGAAAATTTCTTTTTTGCAACGGGGGCAGGTGGCAAAATCGGGTGTCATCGGAATATCGGGGACGATGTTTTCTTCCGGCGGTTTCACAACGAAAGCGTCAAACAATTGCCCTGTCGGTATTTCATTGGATAAAATTTTCAGTATGCGGGAATTATCGGGTTTCGACTTTTCTATTTGGGAAAGGAAGGTTTCGATGTCGGGATTTTCGCCCTGGACACGGCTAAGCACGCCGTTTTCATCGTTCGAAACGAAGCCCTTCAAGCCCATACTCTTTGCGAGCTTGAATATAAAAGGGCGAAAACCAACGCCCTGTACCTGCCCCGATATGTTTATCTGATACGTCTTAATCAATTTCTCGCGTTTGTTTTTCTCGTATTTCCCCTACCAACTTGATGATTTTCGGCGTAAGCTCGCCGATGGCGTTCTCGATTTCCGGGGAAAGCCCTATTTTCATCGGCTCAATCTTCTCGATACTGATTGTGAACAGATAAATTTCGGGCAGCTTCCCCTGCAAGCTCATAATGTCCACCATATCTTTCAGCCCGAAATTGTGTCCGCTGAGCGAAATGGGGAAATCGTTGGAAAACTTGGGTTTCAGCAACGTGATGCTGCCCGGCGTTTTGCCGTCCCGCGTGGCATCAACCAAAATAACCGTTTGGTGGTTTTCAATGAAAGGAATGAGGGCGAAGCCCCCGGTTCCGCCGTCGATAAAACTGATGCGGGGGGGAAAAGATGATTCGTCCAGATTTTTGATAAAATGAACGCCCACGCCTTCGTCTCCCATCAAATAATTTCCGATGCCGAGGATTAAAATATCATTCTCATCGAAAATGGGAAAATCAGCCGTATCCACGATTATTCGCCGCTTTCTTTTTCGTCTATCCGTTCGGCACGCACGAATTTGTATCCGCTGATCATTGCCGAGGTTTCGCCCCTGCCTTCGAGCCAATCGTGGTAAAACACTAGATAGATATGCGTGATGATAAACGGAATGAACAGCCACATTGTGAAATGATGCACCATTCTGATTTTCTGCTCGTCGCCATCAAATAGATTCACTACCCACGTGAATAGTTTCGGGAAAAACCATGAGGCGTTGGGCGCATACATTGCAAACCCGGTGCACACCATCACAAATCCCAAAAAAGATACGCCGAGGTAGGACAAGGCTGCGACTTCGTTGTGTCCGACGTGAATGTTCTTGAAATTATATTCCTTCTCGTTTTGAAGGAAAATATCGTATTTGATGACTCTCCACACTTTATCGATCCACCCTTTTTTCAAGAACGGGAAAAATACGCGCCAGCTTGCAAATTTATTCCCGAAAAAAGCGAGGTAGATGCGCAAAATCATTACCGCGATAACGATGTAGGCGCAAACGAAATGCAACATTCTGACATAGCCCATCAAAAACAGATGGGACGCTTCCGTATTGGTAAGGAAGGCGGGTTGGTAGGCGATCAATAAACCGCTGACGATTAGGAAAGCGATAGAGAACGCATTTATCCAGTGGAACAAGCGCACCCCCAATTCCCAGATATAGGCACGTTTATAACTTTTAGTCTGCATCATAGCGGTAATTTTTTTTAATTAAATAGTGCAAACGGAAATGTCATTCATTTCTTTGATTATCAATCCTTTTTCATCGTACAGATGTACGGCGCAGGCGATGCAGGGATCGAAAGAGTGCAAGGTGCGGATAATTTCCAAGGGCAGATTCGGATCAGCCACAGGGGTGTTGAGCAAGGTTTCCTCGTAGGGCGAGCGAAGTCCTTTCGGATCGCGTGGCGAAGCGTTCCACGTGGAAGGCACTACTTGCTGATAATTATCTGTTTTGCCGTCTTTTATGCTAATCCAATGGCTCAGTCCGCCACGGGGGGCTTCTGTCAATCCCAAGCCCTTGGCTTCTTTCGCCCAAGTGGATTCGTCCCATTTTTCCATATTTGCCATACGCTCGTCGCCGTTCTTGATGTTGGTGATCAACCTGTCGTAAAATTCCAAGTTCCATTGCGCCACGAGTTTCGATTCCAATGCGCGTGCGGCTGTTCGCCCAAGGGTGGAATAGAGGGCTTCCACCGGTACTTGCAGTTGTGACAATGCGGCGTCTATCGTTTCCTTAAATTCAGGACGTCCAGACGCATAGCCGACCAGCATTCGGGAAAGCGGTCCTACTTCCATCGGCAAGCCTTTCCAACGCGGGGTTTTTATGAAACTGTATTTTTGGTTCACGTCCAAGAAATCGTAGGGCGGTTTCGGTCCGGTGTAATGGATTTTTGTTTCGCCAGCCCAAGGTTGTTTTCCGGTGTTTCCGTCCCCTTGGTAATCGTACCACGAATTGTTTATATATTCCTCTACCGTTTTGAGGTTGCGAATGTCCAAATCGTGCACCTTCGATAAATCCTTGTCCAGAATTACGCCCGACGGGAATTTCCACGTATTGGGATCGGTGTTGTTGTATCCTTGCATCGGGAAATCGCCGAACGCCATAAAATTATGGAATCCGCCGATGCTTCCCCAATCTTTGTAAAATCCAGCGATTGCCAATAAATCGGGGATATATACCTGTTCCACAAACTCTTTGCCCTGAATCAGCAATTTCTGCACCAATGCCAGCCGTTCGGCGTTCAGTGCACTCGGATCGTCGATGTTCACGGCGCACGCCATTCCCCCGACAAGGAAATTGGGGTGGGGGTTTTTCCCGCCGAAAACGGCGTGGATTTTCACGATTTCTTTCTGCCATTCCAAGGCTTCGAGATAATGGGCGGTTGCCATCAAATTGGCTTCGGGCGGCAGCTTCATAGCAGGGTGTCCCCAATAGCCGTTGGCAAAAATACCGAGTTGCCCGCTGCTGACAAATTTTTTCAGCCGTTTCTGCAAATCGGAAAAATATCCGGGGGAACTTTTAGACCAGTTGGAAATGGATTGCGCCAATTGTGAGGTTTTTACCGGATCGGCACTCAGTCCGTTTACCACGTCCACCCAGTCGAAGGCGTGAAGGTGGTAGAAATGAACCACGTGATCGTGCAGATACAATGCCCCAAGCATAATGTTCCGCACCATTTCGGCGTTGGGGGGAATGGCGATGCCGAGCGCGTCTTCGACGGCGCGAATGGACGTGATGGCGTGAGATGCCGTGCACACCCCGCAGGTTCTTTGCACGAAAGCCCAAATGTCTTTCGGGTTTCGTCCTTTCACGATGTTTTCCAATCCCCTAACCATCGTGGCGGACAAAAAAGCGTCTTTGATGGTGCCGTCGGAAATTTCTACTTCGGCTCTTAAATGCCCTTCGATCCGTGTGATCGGATCAACTACTATTCGATCAGCCATAATATATTAACTGTTTGGTTTTATTCTTCTTTGATATGTTTTTCGTTCTTGATGCCCGATTCGATCCGCTCTTTCAACGCTTTTCGTTTCGAAACGTTGGCGGCGACGGCGTGAATGGCAACCCCTGCGGCGACGCCGCCCAAGGCTATTTTCCCGATGGTATCGGCATTCAATTCCACATTTCCGCCAAGCACGTTCAGCTCGCGAGAGTAGAAACTTTCTGCCGCGTCCCAAAAATTATTGGCACTGCACCCGATGCAACCGTGTCCCGATTGAATGGGGTAACTGATGCCGCCGTTCCACCGCATATTGCCGCAGGAATTGTAGGTGCTTGGTCCCTTGCACCCCAATTTATAGAGGCAGTATCCTCTCTTTGAGTTTTCGTCGTCGAATGCCGCGGCGTATAATCCGGCATCGAAATAAGGACGGCGGTAGCAACTGTCGTGCACCCGCTTGCCGTAAAATGCCTTCGGTCTTCCCACGTTGTCCAATTCTGGGACTTTCCCGAAAGCCACCAAATGAATGATTACCCCTGCCATTACCTCGCCGATGGGCGGGCAACCGGGCACATTGATGATCGGCTTGTCCGTGATGATTTTGTGAATCGGGGTTGCCCCGGTGGGATTGGGCTTTGCCGCCTGCACACAGCCGAAGGCGGCGCAACTTCCCCACGCGATAATCGCCTTGGCGTCCTTTGCCGATTCCTTCAAGATGTCGATGGCACTTTTCCCTGCGATGCAGCAGTAATTGCCGTCGTCGCCCGTCGGGACGGAACCTTCCACGCAGAGTATATAATTTCCCTTGTATTTTTCCATCGTCGCGTGTTTCGCCGCTTCCGCCTGATGTCCCGATGCAGCCATCAGCGTCAGGGTGTAGTCCAACGAAATTTTATCCAAAATAATATCAGCCACGATGGGGTGATCCGAACGGATAAACGATTCGCTGCAACACGTACATTCCTGAAAATGTTCCCAAATAACCGGTAGGCGGGGCGTATTTTCCAATGCTTCGGCTACCTGCCCCAAAGCCGAACTTTTAATGCCCATATAAGCACCGATGAATGCAACAAATTTCAAAAAATCGCGCCGGGTGTAGCCTTGTTGCAAGATGCTTTGATAATAAGTCAAGTGTTCGTCGTTTCCCATACTGTAAATAGTTAATGGATTAAGAAACTGTTTAAAGTTAAACGAAAATAGGAAAAATCTTTCTATTTTCCCAGCAAAAAAATTTTTTTAACGTGGAAATCTTCGTTTTTAACAGAAAAAACCCTATTTTTGAACATAATCTAAGGATTGCATCAATATCACACCGAAAAAATGCACGAGCTTTCTATCGCGACATCTATTCTGAAATCGGCTGAAAGGGAAGTCGAAAATTGTGGTGGCGGCGCGATAAAAGAAATCACGCTGTCCATCGGGAAACTTGCAGGGGTTGAGATTGACAGCCTCAAATTCATTTGGAGCGAGTGTATGAGAAATACGGTGTTGGGGAACGCCCAAATCGTTATTTTTGAGCCGGAAGGGAACGCCCGGTGCTTGGATTGCGGAACGGTGTTCGGTATGAAAAAAATCTATGACAGCTGTCCCGGCTGCGGAAGTTATTTCAAAGAGATACTGTCGGGCAAAGAGTTGAAAATTAACAAACTAATAATAGAATAAATGTGTAGTACTTGTGGTTGCGGAAGCAACGAAAACGGTGTTGTAATCAAGAAAATGGGGACGGAAGAGCATATTCATTATCATTCCGATGGGACGCAGACGCTTCATTCTCACGGGCATAAACACGCCCACCCCCACGAGCATAGCCATAGCCATACCCACGAGATCAAGCTCGAACAAGATATATTGGGCAAAAACCAATTGACTGCCGAATACAACCGGGGTTTCTTTGAAGCCCTGAACATTTTGTGCATCAATTTGGTAAGTTCTCCAGGTTCGGGAAAAACAACTTTTTTGGAAAGAAGCATAACCGACTTGAAAGGGGTAGCCGACATCTATGTCATTGAGGGCGATCAGCAAACTTCCAACGATGCGGAAAGGATAAACAAGACGGGTGCGCCCGCCATTCAAATCAACACCGGACGAGGTTGCCACTTGGACAGCGAAATGGTTTCCAAATCCTTGCGCTTACTGAACCCGAAGCCCCATTCCATCTTGTTGATAGAGAACGTGGGAAATTTGGTTTGCCCCGCTATGTTCGATTTGGGCGAAGCGTTGCGGGCGGTTATCGTTTCCGTTACCGAAGGCGAGGACAAACCCTTGAAATACCCCGATATGTTTCACACTTCCCACGTGTGCATCATCAACAAAACGGATTTGCTGCCGCATTTGAAATTTGATTTGGAAAAGTTGAGAGACAATGCGTTGAAGGTAAATCCGAAGTTGCAATTTTTTGAGGTTTCCGCAGAATCGGGGCAGGGAATGGGCGAATGGTATCAATTTCTGAAAAGTAAAATCGCTTGAAATTATGTGTCTTGCAATTCCGGGAAAATTAGAAAAAATCGTAGCCGAACTCGACGAAACTTTCCGCACGGGCAGTGTTTCGTTTGAAGGGATCGTTAAGAATGTGAATTTGAGCTTAGTACCCGAAGCGAAAATAGGCGACTACGTGTTGGTGCACGTTGGTACGGCTATATCCGTCATCGATCAGCGCGAAGCCGAACGGACGATGAACACCCTGAAAATGATGGGCGAAGGCTTGGACTTAACCCCCCAAAGCCTATGAACGAGATGATAATCCTTCAACACGGAAGTGGGGGCGAAGCCACCGATAAACTAATCAACAATATCATTTTTAAGCATTTGCGGAATGATATTCTCGCTGAAAAGCACGATGGCGCATTCCTCGACATTTCCGGAAAATTGGCTTTTTCAACCGACAGTTACGTGGTTTCCCCCATTTTTTTCGCGGGCGGAAACATTGGCGAGTTGGCGGTATATGGCACCGTGAACGATTTGGCAATGTGTGGCGCAGAGGCACGTTATTTGTCGCTGTCCTTCATCATCGAGGAAGGGTTGCCGATAGCCGATTTTGAAAAAATCCTCGTTTCCATCGGGGCTGCCGCTGAAAGAGCGGGTGTGCAGGTTGTTACCGGGGACACCAAGGTGGTGGAAAGGGGGAAGGGCGATAAAATTTATATCAACACGTCGGGCATCGGGACGATAAACCCGAGATCGGACATCGGCATACGGAACATAAAAAATGGCGACGTGATTTTGATCAACGCCCCCATCGCCTCGCACGGAATGGCGATTATGAGCCAACGTGAAGGATTGCGTTTCGAGAGCGACATTGTGAGCGATACCCAAAACCTGAATTTCACGGTGCAGGAAATCATCGAGAAATTTGGGGATAAAATTCATTTTCTGCGCGATGCCACGCGAGGGGGCTTGGCGTCTATCTTATTGGAAATCGTTTCGAGCAGTCGTTTCGGCATTCAGGTTTCGGAAGAAAAAATACCGGTGGACAACCCGGTGCGCAACGCTTGCGAAATGTTGGGCTTGGATCCGCTTTACGTTGCCAACGAAGGCGTTTTCGCCTGTATCGCCGACAAGGAAATCGCCGATGGGGTGCTTTCGATATTGAAAGCGAAAAACAAAAGCGCGTCCCCGATTGGGACGGTAACTACCGAGCACGCCGGAAAGGTAATCGCGGTAAATCCCTTTGGCGGAAGACACGCCGTCCACCCTTTCATCGGCGAGCAACTGCCAAGGATTTGCTGAAAAAATGAGAATTAAGAATTAAATTAAAAATTAAGAGGGGCTACGTCGTCCTTCCGTCTTTTGCCCTTTCGTCTTTTCAATTTCACGCCAAATTTTCGTACATCACATACACCCCGTAGGCGATGCAGAGAGCCGATGACAAAAGAATCAGCACGACTTGAAACACTTCGGATTTGAGGTATTTCCGGCTGAAAGGGATACTGAACAACGCCGATGCAAAAAACATTCCGACAATGGAACCCGCGCCAAAAATAACGATATAGAGAAGGCTGTCCCAAAGCGTTTTCATTTGGGTAAGCACCAAAACAACCAAGGCGCCGCTTCCGGCAAGTCCGTGAACCATTCCGACACCCAAGGCGGCTTTGTGCTGATTGCCGATATTCCCCTCGGCGATGATGGCTTCCTTCCTCTTTTTCGAGACGAAAAGTTTCGCCAAACGCCAAATCCCAAGCAACACCAACATTCCGCCCACGCAGGCTTCGAAATAGCTGAACGTGCTTTCGTCGATATTGTATTTCAGGGCGATGATCAGCAAGCCGATGATAAAAAGCGTTGCGCTATGCCCGATGCCCCAATACACGCCGTCTTTGGCGGCATCGGATATTTTATTTCGGTTCGTTACTAAGTTATTGACTGCCAATAGATGATCCGCTTCAAAAGCGTGTTCGAGTCCAGCGTATGCCGTGATGAGTATATTTACCATTGTCATTAAAATGTGTTTCGTCTGCTTTGAATCGCAATACAAGTTTAGCGAATTATTTTGAAAAAAACAATGGTTTCGGGGAATTTTTTATTTCGAAAGGTTGGCGCGAGTACCCAAACCCTGAAAAAAGTAGTTGTTTGCGAAAAAATTACTACATTTACAAAAAAAATTGAGAACCTGTTTAAATGAATTTGAAGAATATCGAAAAAAAGAGATGCTGCAATACGAAAGCGATTTCGACAGAACAATAAGAGAATTGACAATAGAAAATTAAATGATATAAATAATTCAGTAAAAGAAACAAAAACTACATTATTATGAAAACATTTTTAACGATTACTTTTTTATTTGCAACGTTTATTACAAATGCACAGACAAACCGATTGACAGTTAAGTCCGAAGTCAGGTTACCTAAAGACAGCATCGAAAGCGTCCAACTTGTTGCGGCGCTAAACGATTTTTTGGAGGACATTCAGCACGGCGATACGGAAAAATGGATATTGCCTGCCGAAAAATTAGAAACAGAATTCCTGATAGACGAAATGAAAGGCATGGACAAAAAAGATTCCGTGACTTTCAAACCGTATCTTATCAATGTGGAGGCGCTTGCCGATATAAAAGCGTATTCGGTACAGGTGTCATACATGGGTATTCATGATGGTGCGCCTGTTTTGAGAGCGATATTTGAACTGATTGCCCACAAAACCGAAGACGGTTTCCGCTTTTCGTCGCCATTGTTGAGGAATACAAAAGGCTGGTAAAAAAAAAAGATTAACTATCTGACTTTTTATTATCAGGATACTGCTATCGAAAATATAATAAATCAGTGGGCAAAAGAAATCCTTGAGTTTGATAGAAAGATGCAAATTGCAAAACCCTACGATATGTATTTT
>JAISYO010000078.1 GCA_031269865.1 Dysgonamonadaceae bacterium
CCATGTACCAATACCTCGGCAAGTGGGGACACGAAAATCAATTGGCACGCGACAACGACGATTTAGGTTTGGCGCAACATGGCGCACAAGTGATGCTGCAATTTTCGTTTTAACCCCAGCGCTTTATCAGATGAAACTAAAAAAACAGTTCAAAATAATGTTTTTGCAAGCCCTCATCGGGGGGCTTTTCGTTTCCTGCGACAGCGGCGATATTTACCCCGAAAACAAGATGGAACGCAACGACAATATTACAGTTACCGCCAATTTCATTCTTTCGGGCAATGCCGACACAGAAAATTATCAGCTCTACTTTGCGGCATTCGAAGAAAACAATGCCCTTCCCATTGTCTGGACCAAAGTAGCAAAAGAGGATGACGGCACTACCGTAAATGTCACTCTGGACAACGTACCGCCGCAAGCCGACAGCGTGCGCCTTTGCCTGCTTAGCATCGGACGGCGGGCGATATATAGTTTTGCCTCGTATGGCATTGACAAAGCAAACGGAAATATCGAGATCCCGCTCGAAAATATTTCGTTGAAAATGAACTACTATAAAATTCAAAATATTTATGAGCGAAACACTTGCACGGCTTGCCACGGCACCGAAAGCGGCGGTGCAGGTTTACTGCTCGGTGCAGGTAAAAGTTACGAAAATTTAGTCAATCATCCCGCTACCAACAGCCCTAAAATGCGGGTGGAACCATTCCATATCGAAAACAGTTTTCTGATTGAAGCACTAACGTCCGATACTTCGTCGTTGCGCCACCCGCACCATACGATGATGCACAATCAGGATGATTTGAATTTGCTCAAAGCATGGATTGAACGGGGATCGGAACGATGAATGAAATGAAATATACGGAAATCAATTACCCTGATTTGTTTGTTAAAGTCAAATTATCACAATTTGATAAAGAATACCACGCCATTATCGAGGGCAACAACACCCGGTTGAATGCGGCAACCCAATATGCAAATATGGAAAACGCCGTCGGTGCGTTGCAAAACGAATTGCCCGTGGGTTCAAAATTAATTTTTAAACGCTATTTCGTGAGCGACGCCATAAATCACGCGCCGTTGCTGCCAATCAGCGATACCGTTACCACCTCTATTGTGCAGCAGCCACCGCTCAACGGCACTAAAGTGACACTTTGGGCATATTTTGTCGAAAATTCCAATCCGCACTACAAGCATATATTTCACACCCAATTGCACAATCACAGTGAAGACGAGTTTACGCAAACGGAAGAAATATTTGAAGCATATCATTCCGAATTGAAAAAACAACGTTTATCGTTGGCAGACAACTGTATCCGCACTTGGATTTTCGTGCAGGGCGTGGACACGCACTATGCCGGCATGGTAAAAGCCCGCAAACTGCATTTCTACAAGCAGGGTTTGACGGAACACACACATTATATCGCCAGCACGGGCATAGAAGGCAAATACCTCCACCCCGGCACTACCGTACTGATGGACGCTTACGCGATTTCCGGCATTGTTCCCGAACAAATTACCTATATCAAAGGGGCGAGCCATTTCAGCCCTACGCACAAGTACGGGGTAACCTTCGAACGGGCCACCGCTGTCGATTACGGCGACCGCCGGCACATTTTCGTGAGCGGCACCGCAAGTATCGACAACAAAGGGCAAATCGTTTTTCCGCTCGACATCGTGAAACAAGTAGAACGGACACTCGAAAACATCAGCGTGTTACTCGCCGAAGGCGGAGCGGAAATGACAGACATGGCACAACTCATCGTATATTTGCGCGACACGGCTGATTATGCAGTGGTTTCGGATTATCTCGACCAACATTTGCCCGCCATGCCAAAAGTGATCGTGTGGGCGCCGGTTTGTCGTCCGGGCTGGCTCGTCGAGATGGAATGTATTGCCGTCAAAGCGGCGGATAATGCTGATTATGAAGTATTCTAAATACATTTTACTCACGCTGATTACCATAATGGCAGCCTCCACTTTCGTGGAAAAATTCTACGGAACGGCATTTGCCTACAACTATTTTTACGCTTCGTGGTGGTTTGCGGCACTTTGGGCGATTCTTGCGATTGGTGCAATTTTCAGCATAGCCCAAGGTAAAAAATACAGGAATATTCCCCTCTGTTTACTGCATATTTCGTTGCTGCTAATTTTGGCAGGAGCTTTATGTACAAAACTATGGGGGGAACAAGGGCTGGTAATTTTGCAAAAAGGCAAACCGAATATCACCGAAAATATTGAATTGCCGTTTGCAATCGCATTGGACACTTTCCGCATCGAATATTATGCCGGAACAAATTATCCGTCCGATTATATTTCTGAAATCCATATCGACGGCGAAAAGGCTCAAATCTCGATGAACAAAATATTGACCTGCAAAGGCTATCGTTTTTGTCAATCGTCTTTCGGGGCGGACGCTACAATGAGCGTGCTGAGTGTCAATCGCGATGCAACGGGTATTCCCATTACTTATGCGGGTTACGCATTGTTTGTGCTGTCAATGATGTGGATAGGCATAGGCAAAGGGCGCAAGCTAATGCTTGGCATGGCTTTCTTGTTGCTACCCACCTTGTCTTTTGCCAATGTAGGCGAACAACAAGCGGCGGATTTCGGCCGACTTTCGATGCTCTACAACGGACGGATTGCCCCGGTATCCGCCTTTGCTCACGACTTCACGCTCAAACTTAACGGCAAGGCGACCGTCGGCAATTATTGTGCAGAAGAAGTGCTTATAGGCTTCCTCTTTTTCCCCGAAAAATGGGAAGTCGCCCCGCCATCCCCGGGCGCAAGTAAGAAAGAAATCGCCAAATGGAATAATAAAACACACTTAATCAATTTGTTGCATATTGGCGAACCGTTAAAAATATTTCCCTTAAAACAGAATAAGAAAATTCAATGGTACAGTCCTACCGACCATCTACCTGCAGAAGTATCTGCCGGTGATTCTCTTTTTGTTCGCAGCATTTTAAGCGAATATTACCTTGCCTTACACAACGATGACACGGCAAAATGCGCCGATATTATCCAGAAAATCCGCGTTTTCCAAGAAATGAATGCAGCCGAAGTTCTGCCTTCCGGGAAGAAAGTGAAGACCGAACAGTTTTGCCTGAAACACGATTTGGTGTCGTTGCTTTTTAAAATTAACCTTACGGCGGGTGTATTCTGTTTGTTTTTGATTTCCTTTTTGAGAAACCGAAAATGGCTTTCCATTGCCAACAAATTATTTTTTGTCCAACTCATTCTTTCATTTACGCTACTGAGCCTTTTTATCGCTTTGCGAAGCTATATCGGTGGACGATTACCGCTGTTTGCAAACGGTTTAGAGACAATGCTGCTTTTGGCTTTGCTCACGATGTTGGGCGGGGTGGTCTTTTACCGAAAAATGCCCTTGCTTTTGCCCTTTGCCTATTTGATTTCGGGTTGTGCATTGCTTGTTGCACATTTAAACAGGATGAATCCAAGCATGACGCCGCTCGTTCCCGTACTGTCTTCTCCATTATTGAGTTTCCATGTATCAAGCATGATGATTTCTTATTCTTTATTGGCTTTCACGGCATTGAACTCTTTGATTGCTTCGATTCAATTTCTCTGGGCGAAAGATATGTCATCCATCCAACGCGCAAAACAACAAAACCTGCCTTGCATTTTTTCTGCCGTCTTCTTCCTCGGAACAGGGATTTTTATCGGTGCGGTGTGGGCAAACATTTCGTGGGGACGATATTGGGGCTGGGATCCGAAGGAAACATGGGCATTGATAACCTTTTTGCTCTACGGAATGTTGCTGCACCGACAGTTTGCCCCCAAAAATCCGATCCGATTCCACATCGTTTGTTTGCTGGATTTCTTCTCGGTACTAATGACTTATTTCGGCGTAAATTACTTTTTGGGAGGTATGCACGCCTATTAGAAAACGATTTATTCTTCCGCAAAAAAAAGAAAAAGTTTTGACGGGGTCGTATATTTTGTATATCTTTACCGCTACAATGGCTAAACAAAAATTCTACGTCGTTTGGCAGGGCGTGAACCCGGGCGTTTACGGCTCGTGGGACGAGTGCAAGGCGCAGGTATCGGGATTCGAGAACGCACGCTACAAATCCTTCGAGTCGCGTGAGGAAGCCGACAAAGCTTTTTCCGAAAACCCGTGGAAACACTTCACTTCGCGCAAAAACAAGCGGACGGAAGAGATTCTTCCTTCGGAAATCATCAAAGAGAGCCTCGCCGTAGATGCCGCGTGCAGTGGAAACCCCGGCAAGATGGAATACCGCGGCGTATTTGTCGCCGACAAGGTGGAAATTTTTCGTTCCGCCGTTTACGAGGACGGCACCAACAATATCGGCGAATTTCTCGCCATCGTGCACGCGCTTGCCCTGCTGAAACAAAAAAACAGCAGCCTCCCCATCTATTCCGACAGCGTGAACGCAATCAAATGGATACAAAAGAAAAAATGCAATACCAAACTCGAACGCACACCGCACAACGCGCCTATTTTCGAGCTTATTGCACGCGCCGAGAAATGGCTCGAAACAAACACTTATCCCAATAAACTGATGAAATGGGAAACGGGGCAGTGGGGCGAAATCCCTGCTGACTTCGGGCGGAAATAGAATGTGTCAATCGTCTTCTTCCTCGTCCAATTTCGGATCGTATGGAAGTGGCGGATGCTCCAAGGTGGGGAAAACACGATAGACGTTTTCAGCCACAATTTTCGCAAAGGCTTCCAACTCCATATCCAAGGCTTGCGCGGCTTGGAGATATATCTCGCGAATATCCATTTCGGCATCGTCCGTTTCGCAAAACATTGATTTCGTGGGGATAAACTGCATGGACTCCACGTTAATGTCTTCCCCGAAAGAGAAAAGAAAACCCTCTTTCACAAGGTGTTTCGCCAATTCGGGCTTGCCACGGAAACCGTGTATGATCCACGGTTGTGTGGGGTTGGTTTCTTTGTACACGCGAATGAGTTCGTCCCACGCTTTCACGCAATGCACGATTACTGGCTTTCCCAAATTTTCCGATAATTCTATATGCTTCTTAAATACAGGTATTTGCAGGTCATACGAAGGTCCTTTCAGCTTATCTAAACCCGTTTCGCCGATGGCGATGATGCGCGGATCGGACGCAATTTCGGCTAAATAGAGCATCTGGTTTTCGCTGTCCTCGGCGTGCCAAGGATGGATGCCGCAAGAAAAACTGTGCCGGTTGTAAGATTCTTTGGCTACTTCAAATTCAAGTGGATATACGTCGAGGATACACGAGTGATAGGGATCATCGTTGTCCTCTAATAAAATTTGGTGTGTGTGAATGTCGTAAAGTTCCATATTAATATTCGTTCTGCTTCCTATCTGCCGTTTTCACTTTGGGTTTCGGCTCCGGGACGGGATCGTAACCCGATCCGCCCCAAGGGTGGCAACTCAAAATGCGCCTGACAGACAAGTACGTCCCCTTGAAAGGTCCGTGCTTCTGCAATGCTTCTATGGTGTATTGCGAGCAGGTGGGCGTGTATCGACAACTTGGCGGAAGCAAAGGCGAAACGAAACGGCGATAAAACCGCACCGGCAAAAGAAGCATCTCGATGAAAAGTTTTCGTAGAAAAACCATCTTTCACTCCCCTCCCCGTTGGCTGTCCGCCATTTCTTTCAACGATTTGATCATTCCCTTTTCAACTGCCGCGAAATCAGAGAGTTCGTCCTTCACATACACAAAGGCGACATCGACTCTCGTTTCGGGGCGCAACGCGCTCAACAAAAGGTGCTTGTTCAAGCGATACGTTTCGCGAACCAGCCTTTTCAGGCGGTTTCGGTTCACGGCTGATCCAATCCTTTTCTTGGGTACGCTGACGAATATCGAAACTTGGGACTCCGACTCGCTCTTGTCGCACACAACATACACTACACGCAATGGATACGCGATAAAGGAACGTCCGTTCGCAAAAAGATTTTCGATTCTTTTTTCCCCCGACACGCGCTCTTTTTTTTTCAATGTGAAACGCAATCCTTTATCCATATATCACAAAAAAGCATTCCGCCGAAAGCAATTACAGGGCAAAGATACTAATTTTTAATAGCCCTGAGCATTTTCAGCATAATTTTTTATAAAAAAATTGCATTGAATTTTAATGGTTGCGTGGATTTTCCCCAAAATGGGCGGTTTAATCCTCTTTCTGATTACTTTTCAAGAAATTTTCCAACGCCGCCGTCATCGACGAAAGTTCTGGTGTCGGGGCTTTGCAGTCGAGGCGCAATCCGGCATCTTCGATGGATTTTGCGGTGGACGCGCCGAAACAGCCGATGGCTATGTCGCCCTGCCGAAAATCGGGGAAGTTTTTTTGCAACGAAACCACGCCGAGAGGGCTGAAAAACAAAAGCATATCGCAATCAATCGTTTCGCCTTCCTCAAAATCGTTGCTGACGGTGCGATACATCACACTTTTAGTGTAATTAATCTTCTTGTCGTCAATAAATTGGGTTAGTTCGTCTTGATGCTGGTCGGAAGGGCCGGGGAAAAGGAATTTTTCTTTCGAATGTTTCGTTAATGGGTTGTTAAGCCCCTCTATCTTACCGGTTTGGCTGAAAAATATCTTTCGCTTCCGGTAAACAATGTATTTTTGAAGATACAAGGCTACGACTTCCGACAAACAGAAATACTTCATTGATTCGGGCATCGTGATCCGCAAATCTTCGCAGAGCGAAAAGAAATTGTCCACTGCCGTCCTCGCCGTGAAAATGATGCCGGTAAAGTCCAGTATATTGATGTGTTGTTGGCGGAACTCTTTTACCGATACCCTTTCTACTTTAATGAAGGGACGAAAAATCAATTCTACTTCGTATTTCTCAGCTATGTCGTAATAGGGCGATTTTTCGCCGTTGGGTTTGGGCTGAGAAACCAATATCTTTTTTACTTTGCGAATACTCATTTCACAAGATTCTTCCTGAATAATTAATCAACGAAATCACGCCTTTACATAACACAAAAAAAGGTGCGATTTCGACGGCACAAAGGTACACAATAAAATAGAAAAAACCCATCTTATTTTTAACAAAAATCGTCAATAAACTTCCGAAAATTGCGACGAAACTAATAAAAATAATTATAAGAAGTAAAATAAGGGCGATTCCTCGGCTTTCGGGTAAATAAATGAAAAAAAGCGACGGGAGGAAACCGAGGATTCCAAAAACCTCAACACCCCATACGAATCTCTCGATCCAATCGTCCATTTCAAGCTCAGGCAAAATATACCCGATAAGGCGGCAGATGCCGTATTTTAGCGACAGAAGCAAGCCAAATGAGAGCAGCATCGCGACAAACAGGAAAAACTGCATTTTCAACGTCATCGCGCCAAGCCCCAAATTCCAAAACCCGATAAAAACAACCATGCTGCCGATAAGCCCCGTTTGTGAAAGCAGGAAAAACCCACCCCATACATCCGAAGTGGTAATTTGCTCTTTATGAATTATTTTGTTGGGATTCCCGAAACTGAACAGTTGCTTGAAATTTCCCGATAGCGACTGTCTCATGTTCCTGAATACCAGAGAGAATAAAACCAAACACAAGGTAAAAAGCAAGAAAAAGACGCTTTCCCAAAATTGCGGTTGCTCAAAGGGTTTCCCCGTAAATCCCGAAGACGGCGCAGCTACCGTGCCCACAAACGTCGCGGAATCGGTTTCGATCATCCCATATTCGGAAAAAACAAGCGATGACGAGTCGGTATCGGAAATCCGACTTACCGAATCCCCCGCAAGGTAGCGCGACGTGGTATCGGTAACGATGATTGTATCGGCAGGATTTTGAAACACCTTCGTTAAAAATTTTCCGCAAAATTACACATATTTATTCCATTTTGGATTCCACGGCTCGTTTTTTTTCAGACAAGCGATGATTTCTTCCGGCGAATCCGCCACCTGCCACATATCGCGGTAAGCAGCCGCCATAAAATTTTCGGCGATCATTTTGTCGAACAGCTCAAACAAGGGGGCGTAATAGCCGTTGATATTCGTAATAAGGATGGGGTTGCGGTACAATCCGAGCTGTTTCCATGTGATGATTTCGAGCAGTTCTTCCATCGTCCCCACCCCGCCCGGCAAGGCAACCACGGCGTCTGCCAAGCGCGACATCGTTTGTTTGCGCTCGTGCATCGTTTCGGTTACGATGGTTTTCGTCAGCTTGGGGTGGCACCAACCCGAATCAACCATAAAACGGGGGATAATGCCTGTAACGCTACCGCCGTTTTCAAGGACGGAGTCGTTCAACGCGCCCATCAACCCTGCTTTCCCTGCGCCGTTGATGCACGAAAAATCGTTTTCGGCAAGCAA
>JAISYO010000199.1 GCA_031269865.1 Dysgonamonadaceae bacterium
AAAGACGAGTATAATTTTGGCTTTGCCGACTTGCTTGACGGACATTCGGAACGCGATTTGGAAAATTCTTTGGTACAGAATATTCGTGCGTTTCTTATTGAATTTGGCGGCGATTTTTCGTTTATTGGCAATCAGTACCGCATTGAGGTGGAAGACGAGGAATATTTTATTGATTTATTACTGTTTCACAGACGTTTGCAATGTTTGATAGCAGTAGAATTGAAAGTGGGAAAATTTATTCCCGAATACAAGGGTAAAATGGAATTTTACCTTAATATATTGAATGACAAGGTAAAACTTCCGCACGAAAACGAAGCAATCGGCATTATTATATGTAAAGAAAAGAAGCGGACAATCGTGGAATATGCGCTGAAAGATTCTAAAAAACCGATTGGCGTGGCTACATACAGTTTGTCGGCTGAATTGCCCGAAAAATACCGCGAACTTTTGCCGTCAGCCGAAATGATCGCAGAAAAACTGATGGATTTTATATAAAGACAAAATGAATAAAGCACTTCAATTTTTAATCTACAACACGCCGCAGGAAAATGTAAAAGTTGATGTGGCAGTGAAAGATGAAACGCTTTGGCTTACGCAAAAGGCGATGTCGGCGTTGTTTGATGTAGGCGTGCCTGCGGTAAATAAGCATTTGAAAAATATCTTTGAGGGAGGCGAACTTGATGAAAAAGTGGTTGTTTCCAAAATGGAAATAACCACTCAACACGGTGCGATTGCTGACAAAACGCAAACGTTAGAGGCAAATTTTTACAATCTCGATGCGATTATTTCAGTTGGTTACCGCGTAAATTCCGCCAAAGCGACGCAGTTTCGGCAGTGGGCGACAAAGATTTTAAAAGAGTTTATCCAGAAAGGTTTTGTGCTTGACGATGAACGGTTGAAGCAAGGCAAAACGGCTTTCGGCGTGGATTATTTCCGCGAACTATTGGAGCGCGTGCGTTCCATACGGGCAAGCGAAAGGCGCATTTGGCAACAAATTACCGATATTTTTGCCGAATGCAGCATTGATTATGAGCGCAATTCGCCCACTACACACAATTTTTACGCAATGGTTCAAAACAAGTTTCATTACGCGATTGCGGGGCAAACCGCCGCCGAAATTATTTACACCAAAGCCGACCGCAATGCCGAAAATATGGGTTTGACAACTTGGAAAAACTCGCCTAACGGGCGCATTTTGAAGTCAGACGTTACGATTGCTAAAAATTATTTGCCCGAAACCGAAATTCGCCGTTTGGAACGTGCAGTAACAGGTTATTTCGATTATATTGAGGATTTAATTGAGCGCGAAAACACTTTTACAATGACCGAATTTGCCGCGAGCATCAATGAATTTTTGGAATTTCGGAAATACAAAATTCTAACCGACAACGGCAAAATTTCTCATAAACAAGCCGTAAAAAAAGCCGAAACGGAATACGATGTCTTTAATAAAACGCAAAAAATCGTTTCGGATTTCGATAAAGAAATAAAGAAAATGATTGAAAATAATAACACAAAATAAAAATGGACTTTAAAGAATTGATTAAAATACGTCAAAGCGACCGCAAATACGAGGACAGAGCGGTTGAGCGCGAGAAACTTGAACAGGCGCTTGAAGCAGGTCGCCTCGCACCATCGGCGAACAACGCACAGGGCTGGACTTTTGTCGTTGCTGACGGCGAAAGCAAAAAACAACTCAACGAGGCAATGTACCGGATGGGCGGCTCGTTTGCAGCACAAGCGCCTGTGGCAATCGCACTCGTGGCTGAAAAACCGATTTTTGCACAGCGGCTCGGCTCGCTTATAAGGAAAATTGACTTTGCCTCGCTTGATATGGGTATTGCGGCGGCTCATATCTGCCTGCAAGCCGCCGATTTGGGCTTGGGAACGTGTATGATTGAAAGTTTTGACGAGAAAAAAGCAAAGAAAATTCTCAATATTCCCGAAAACCGCCGGATTGCACTGCTTATTCCGTTTGGCTATTCTGCCGACAAACAACGTGATAAAAAGCGAAAAGAATTTAATAAAATTGTAAAATGGAATAAATATAATAACGAATAAAAAAGATATAAATATATGAATACCAATACAAAAGAAAATCAAGAGCAGATAAACATTGCGATGCGGGTTATTGCCGACCATATCCGCACTATCGCGTTTTCGATTACCGACGGGCAACTGCCCTCAAACGCCAAGGCGGGTTACGTTATCCGCCGAATCTTGCGCCGAGCAGTGCGCTACGGATACACCTTTCTCGGTCAGAAACAGGCGTTTATGTATCGCCTTATCCCCGCGCTCATTGATTCGATGGGCGACGCCTATCCCGAACTCGCAGCGCAAAAAACGCTTATCGAAAAGGTTATCAAAGAGGAGGAAGAATCGTTTTTGAGAACGCTCGAAACAGGCATCGCGCTGTTGGAAAAAGAAATCCCCGCCGCCAAAAAGTCGGGTATCTTGGACGGCAAAATCGCCTTTACCCTTTACGACACCTTCGGCTTTCCGCTCGACTTGACGGAACTTATTCTGCGCGAAAACGGATTAGGCGTTGATACAGAAATATTTAACTCCGAAATGCAAAAACAGAAAGAACGCGCCCGAAACGCCGCCGCCGTGGAAACAGACGATTGGGTGGTGCTGAAAGAGGGCGAAAGTAAATTTGTCGGGTATGACGATGATTATATAGAAACGAAAATTTTGCGTTACCGAAAAGTAAAGCAAAAAGGCAAGGAATTTTTCCAAATTGTTTTGGAAAAAACGCCTTTTTATGCCGAAATGGGCGGACAAGTCGGCGACAGCGGTTGGCTTGCAGGAACGGAAGACGATTGCGTAATTGATATTATTGACACAAAAAAGGAAAACAACCTTTCCGTTCATATAACCAATTCATTGCCAGCGAATTTAATGCAAGAATTTCACGTTGAAATAGAAACAGAAAGACGCGATGCCATTGCTCGTAACCACACCGCCACCCACCTTTTACACGCGGCATTGCGTAAGGTTCTCGGAACGCACGTTGAGCAAAAAGGTTCGTATGTGTCGCCCGACAGTTTGCGCTTCGACTTTTCGCATTTCCAAAAACTTACCAAAGAGGAAATCAGAAAAATTGAACACCTTGCAAATTGGGGAATCAGAAAAAATTCGCCTCTTGAAGAAAACCGAGAAACGCCCATTGCGAAGGCAAAAGAAATGGGCGCGATGGCGCTGTTCGGCGAAAAATACGGCGACACGGTGCGAGTCATCAAATTTGGCTCGTCGGTGGAACTTTGCGGCGGTACGCACGTCCGCTCGACGGGCGAAATCGGAATGGTAAAAATCATTTCCGAATCGTCGATTGCCGCCGGAATCCGCCGTATCGAGGCAATTACCGGCGAGGCGGTGGAAAATATGCTCGATACCGCGCAGGATAAAATCGCAGATATTCAGGAATTTATCGGCAACACACCCGATATTCGCACCACGCTCAAAAAAGTGTTCGACGAAAACAGCGAGCTGCGCAAGCAGGCGGAAGAGTTTGTGCAAAAGCAACTTGCAGAATACGCCGAAAAATTGCTTGCCAGAGCCGAAGAAAAAGACGGAACGACTGTCATCAAGCACATTACAAAAATTTCCGCAGAGCAGGCAAAAACCTTGGCATTTCTGCTGAAAAACAAACAGCCCAAAAACCTGAAAGTCGTTATCGGCTCGGTTTTTGAGGGAAAACCATCGCTGACGGTTCTGCTGTCGGACGATTTGGTTGCGGCGGGCGAAAACGCGGTTACGCTTGTTCGCGAGGCGGCAAAGCATATTCAGGGCGGCGGCGGCGGACAGCCGTTTTTCGCGCAGGCGGGCGGAAAAAACCCCGACGGCATGGAAAAAGCGGTTAATTCAATTGGGAATTGAAAATGGAAAATGGAAAATTATGCCCTATTCAGAAAATTTTTATCGCCATATTTGACAATCAATGATAGAAATGTAGTTGTTGAATACCCATAAAAAATCCGCACCAATCCGCGTTCCCCCAAAAAACAGCGAAGGCTGCCCGAAATCGAGGACAGCCTTCGTTTGTATGTAACCATCGGGAAAAAAACCGTGTTATTTCAACTTTTCAATTTTTTCCACGAAAACGTTTTTTGTGCTTGCACCCACCAATTTATCCACCACCTCGCCGTTTTTGATGAAAAGAATCGTCGGGATATTGCGGATACCGTATTTCGAGGTTGCCTCGTCGTTGTTGTCCACGTCCACCTTGCCGATGACTACCCCGTCTTGATATTCGTCAGCCAACTGATCGATGACGGGGCTTACCATTTTGCAGGGACCGCACCATTCTGCCCAAAAGTCGATCACTACTAATTTGTCGGTTTTCAACACTTCGTCGAGTGTTGCATCTGTAATTTGAAGTGCCATAATCTTATTGTTTTATTGGTTATTAATTGATTTTAAACTCGATGAAATCATTCTCTTTCAGGTATTCAATCAACCGCTTGTCCACCTGAATGCGGGTGGGACGCGCAAACAATTGAAGGTTCATGTGCATACCCTCGTCGAGAATATGGAAATATAACAACGTTTGCCCCGAATTGTTTTTCATGAGTGCGGACAATTCCGAAACCGTGGCGTCTTTCAGCTCGCTCAGTGGCAACCGAAGCGTGATTTTCGTGACCAGCTTGTCTTTTACGTCCGTCAGCAGTTGGATAGCATTTATCCGCAGTTCCAACTCTGCGGGGTTGTAACGTTTCGGTTGCACCTTCGCCGACACGTAAATGGACAATTCCACGCGGGCGAATCTGCCGTAGTTCACGCTGTCGTCGCCGAAAAGGGCGATTTCGTAGCTTCCCTCGTAATCTTCTATTTTGAAGATGGTGTAGGGCGAGCCTCTTTTCGTCAGCCCTTCGCGCACCGAGGTAACTATCCCGCCGAAAGTGATTTCCCTGCCGTTCAGCTTCTCGATGTTTTGCAAATCGAGCGTGTTTACGCTGCACACGTGGCGCAGAATGAGTTCGTAATCGTCGAGCGGGTGAGCGGAAAGGTAAATGCCGATCAGCTCGCGCTCTTTGTTGAGGCGATCCAAATCCGACCATCGGGCGACTTTCGGGATTTCGGGGTGGGCGATCCGAAACGAAGTGTCGTCGCCGAACAGGGAAGTCTCCGCCGCCTGCTTGTCTTGTTGGTATTTGTTGCCGTAGCGGATCAGCGTGTCGAGGAAATCCTCGCCCTTGCTGTTCTGCGCCATAAATTGCTCGCGGGTAATGCCCGTGAACGAGTCGAAAGCACCGCTGAGCGCAAGCGATTCGAGGTTTTTTTTGTTGCAGGACGTGAGGTTCACGCGCTCTACGAAATCGAATATGTCGCTGAACGCGCCGTTTTTTTCCCGCTCTTCGAGAATGCTGTTTACCGCCCCTTGCCCCACGCTCTTTATCGCCGCCAAGCCAAAACGAATGTCCCCCGCCTTATTGACGGAAAATTTGAGTAGCGACTCGTTGATGTCGGGGCTTAGCACGTTGATACCCATCGCTTTGCACTCGTCCATAGACTTCGTGATTTCCGAGATGTTGTTCAGGTTGTTGGACAACACCGAAGCCATATATTCCGATGGGTAATTCGCTTTCAACCAAGCTGTTTGGTAGGCAACCCACGAGTAGCAGGTGGCGTGCGACTTGTTGAAGGCGTAAGAGGCGAATTTTTCCCAATCGTTCCATATTTTGTTCAGCACTTTTTCATCGTGTCCGTTTGCCTTTCCGCCCGAAAGAAATTTTTCTTTTAGGGCGTTCATCTTGTCTATAAGCTTCTTGCCCATCGCCTTGCGCAACTCGTCCGACTGTCCGCGTGTGAAACCCGCCAACAAGCGCGACAAGAGCATCACTTGTTCCTGATACACCGTGATTCCGTAGGTTTCGCTCAGGTATTTTTCCATCACGGGAATGTCGTAAGTGATGGCTTCGCGCCCGTGTTTTCTGTCGATGAATTGCGGAATGTAATCCATCGGACCGGGGCGGTAGAGGGCGTTCATCGCAATCAAGTCCTCAAACTTTGTGGGGTGCAGATCTTTCAGGTATTTCTGCATTCCCGCCGACTCAAACTGAAATGTTCCGGTGGTTTTCCCCTCGCTGTAAAGGCGATAGGTTTCCTCGTCTTCCATATCAATCGTGTCGATGTTGATTTTCTTCCCCTTCGTCATTTCGATGTTCGTCAGCGCGTCTTTGATGATGGACAGCGTTTTCAAGCCGAGGAAATCCATCTTTATCAATCCGGTTTCCTCGATGGTGGAACCTTCGTATTGCGTAACGAGCATTTTTTCCTTCGTTTCCTTGTCCTCGGCGGTGCTGATGGGCACGATGTCCGAGATGTCGGTTTGCCCGATGATGACGCCGCAAGCGTGAACGCCGGTGCTGCGGACGTTTCCTTCGAGCATCTCGGCGTATTTCAGGGTGTCGCGCACGAGCGGATCGCTGCTGTTGGCGGCTTCGCGCAGTTCCGGCACGGCTTTGATGGCTTCGCGCAAGTTGATTTTCTTCACGTCGGGGATACGATCGGGCACCAATTTGGCGAGCCTGTCCGATTCCGAAAGCGAAAGTTTGTGCACACGCGCCACGTCGCGAATCGACGACTTTGTCGCCATCGTACCGTAAGTGATGATATGCGCCACTTTTTCAGTGCCGTATTTTTCTGTTACCCAACGCAATACCTTTCCGCGCCCTTCATCGTCGAAATCTATGTCAATATCGGGCATCGAAATGCGATCGGGGTTCAGGAAACGCTCGAAAAGAAGATCGTATTTCAAGGGATCGATGTCCGTAATCCCAAGGCAGTATGCCGCCGCGGAACCTGCCGCGGAACCCCGTCCGGGACCGACAGCCACGTTCATTTGGCGTGCCGCAGCGATAAAATCCTGAACGATAAGGAAATAGCCCGGAAAGCCCATATTCTTGATGGTTTCCAACTCAAAGTCGATTCGCTCTTTCAATTCGTCCGACAGGTTTTCGCCGTATCGTTTCTTCGCGCCGATGTTCGTGAGGTGGTTGAGGTAATCCGATTCCAATTTGATGCGGACAACCTTGTCGTATCCGCCCAAGCGATGAAATGCCTTTTCCCCAAATTCTTCCACCAAATCCGCCTCGGTGTATTTTGACTTGTAGCTTTCTTCCGTCCCAAAATCGGGATCGATGGGGAAAAAGGGCATCAACGCATCGTTGTTGATGTCATAAAATTCCACTTTGTCTGCCACTTCGAGCGTGTTGCTCAACGCTTCGGGAATGTCGGCAAAAATGCGGTTCATCTCATCGGTAGTTTTCAGCCATTCCTGCTTGGTGTAACGCATACGGTTGGGATCGTCGAAATCTTTTCCGGTGCTGAGGCAGATGAGGCGATCGTGTGCGTCGGCGTCCTCTTCGTTCACGAAATGCACGTCGTTGGTGGCGATGAGCTTCACGTTGAATTTTCGGGCGAGGCGGATCAATTTCTCATTCACGCGCTGTTGTTTCGGATAAACGTCCTGATCGGCGTCGGGACGGTTGGTTTGGTGGCGTTGCAATTCCAAGTAATAATCGTCGCCGAAAAGGTTTTTGTACCATTGAACGGCTTCCTCAGCTTCGGCAATCTGCCCCGCCTCAATCTTTCTCGGTATTTCGCCGCCGAGACAAGCCGATGCGACAATCAAGCCCTCGCGGTGTTCTTCCAACAAATCCTTGTCGATGCGCGGACGGTAATAATAACCTTCCACCCAACTCTTCGACACCATTTTGATCAGGTTTTTATAGCCTTTGAGGTTTTTCGCCAAAACGAGCGTGTGCCAACCGCCGCCGTCAATTTTCTCGCTCTGTTCGAAACGGTTGCGCCGTGCCAAATAACATTCGCAACCGAGTATGGGCTTGAAAAGTTTATTTTTCGCCGCGGCGAGTTTTCCTTTCAATCCGTCCGCCGTTTCCGACTTCCCCTCTTTCTCGGCGGCGGCAATCTCTTGTTTCAATTTTTTGATTTCCGACTGCACGGGCGCGTTTTTCTTCGCCACGTAATCGAAAAATTCCTTGATGCCGTACATCGCGCCGTGATCGCTCAACGCGAGCGCCTTCATACCGTCGCCGATGGCTTTATCCACCAATTGGGGAATACTTGCCTGCCCGTCGAGCAAGGAATACTGAGAATGGACGTGTAAATGGACAAATGCTTGCATCTGAAAGGAATAGCTAAAATGATTTATAAAATTCAACTAGGTTCTGAAAACCAATTCTACAAAAATACAGAAAAAATGGATAGAAAAAACCTTCGCCGACGAGAAGTTATTAACAAGGGAATGTTGTCCCCCGAACTGCGGGAATCGGAAGGCTTTTGGAAAACAGTTGAGAAGCTGTTTAAATTTTACCGAATTATTTTATTACAGTTTTTAAAGTTATCCTCAGCTGCTTTTTTCTGCTCTTTCAAGCGTCTTTTTCACTTCCCATTCTCGATTTAGCCCGCTAAATCTTCAACTGTAAAGCAAAAAATCCAGCTTAAAATAGCGATAAAAAAGATGAGCTGTAAAATTTAAACAGCTTCTGAATGGTTGGACGTTTCGTCTTGATTCTTGGCTCTTGTGTCTTATAATAATTCGTTGTTCCGTGCCAACGACACGGAATCCCACGCGCAATCCCCTTGTTTTTTAGAACGCCGATGACACGGATAGCGCAGATAAACGCAGATTTTTTATTTACGCCGCAGGAGCCTTGCATATCAATAGAAACGCAACCTTGCCCACGCGCTTTCCCCGCAGGGGATACACAAATTCAATTGAAAGCCAAGAGCCAAGACACAAGACAGGAAATGTCTAAATTTTAAAGGCAAAGCCCGTTGATAATCGCCTGAGGCGTTTGCCCGAAATGTATCTGGCAAAAACGGTGCAGTTCGGTTCTTTTTGAGAAATTCAACCTCGCGGCTATTTCGTCGAGTGTTTTGGTGTTGAGCCTCAATTCATCTAAAATCATTTGTTTGCGATTTTCGATAATCCATTTTTTTGGGTTCATTTGGAAAATGCGCTGAAACTTGCGGCGGAAAGTTACGATATTGAGGTTTGTGAGGTCGGCGAGTTCCTGAACCGAAAAAACTTTGTTTTGCGCTTGCAGGATGCTTGATCTAAACAAATCGTCAGCTATTTCCCTGAACGAATGGTTGGTGAGGGGCGCGAAAAATTGTTTCACGAGGTCGGATGGATAAAAAGCACACATGGTGGTAAAGATGCACGCAAGTTGGTCGCGCAAAAACTTGGTGCAGAGAAAGTCTTTTTTGATAGCCGTGCAAATGACTTCCATCTCTTTGAGCAACAAAGCATTGGCTGGCAGCACAACATTTTGGCGGTAGGGGCTTGCTTTGATGGAAAACACATTTTCGTGCAGCCGTGGGCAGAAGTCAATATCGAGCCGGAAGGAGTAAATGATCAGCGTGGTCGGGCGCAAAAAGCGAATGTTGATGCTGATTTTCCGCGGTACGGTAAAAAAACTGCCCCCCTCAGTCCGTAGGCACGGTTGGAGGAAGAAGGTGTATTCGAGTTCGCCTTCGGCAACGAACACCATCTGACAGAGGGGGCTCACGTAGCGGATTTCCTCGCCAGCTGCAAACGTCAATTGCTCGACCGTGGGTTGGTCGGAAATCTGGTAATAACAGCACGAGAGGTGTTGTTCTTTATCACAAATGTTGTCGCAATCCATAAGTAAAAATAATTTCTGGCGTAAAAATAAAAAGAGCGGGGATTTTGTCGTCGTCTTAAAAACAACAGCCTTCCAATCTTTTGCTCTGCTTCTAATTTTGATCTATTTCAACAAACGGTCATTGTCATGGATTATACATAAGCAAAGATACATATAAACTTCCGTTTATACACAATATTCTTAGGTAATTTACACCATAAAAGCGGTAATTTTAGCCGTTCTGTATTTTTGATCGCCTAATGCGAGAAAAGATTTTGAATTTAGGGACGGAAATAGAGTTCGTAAATGTTGTGTCTGAATCCCCTCTAATCGTTAAAATTTAAACAGCTTCTAAAAAAATAGCCCCCGTTGGTTTCACAACTCCCGGGGACTTTTAGCGCTATATAAAAACTATGAACTATCTTAAATTCGTTTAAGAAAGAATCCCGCGAATTTCACAATCCACGAAGATTCACAGTTTTGAATAAACTTAATGCCATCTATTTAATAAACACATTCTTAATCCGTTTAATCATATTTTTGCCTAATCGTGAAGCGCAGGCTTCTTAGGGGTGGGTTGCGTCGTACCGCTTCTTCTTGTAGTAGTACGATTTTTTGATCGCCCACGCCATGATGTTGCAAAACAAAGTGGAATTATATACGGTATATTTTTTCGTGGAATCTCCCCAGTTGGTCCTACCCAACGGCAATTTTGTGCTCGTGTCGAAATTAAAGGGGCAAATAGTAGTAAAAGTATTCATCATATACTCGTTCGCATAAGCAATGTCCATCGACATAAATCCCCCGTCCCCGAAAAATACCCAGTTGTAATCCTCCGTTTCGTAACGGAAACCATTTACGTAATTGTTGTTGTAAGTAGGAGTGCTCGGGCTTATATTCCCTGACCGGCTGTAAACGGTCAGTCCATTGCCGTTCGATAAATTGGATATCCCCACGTCGTTGTCGGCGTCGTTGCCCCACTGCTTGTCGCGCACGTCGCCGAAAGGTCCGTTGAGGATGGGGTCGTTAGCCAATGCAGCCATCGCTGCTGCCGCCTGCGCATCGGGGTCGCCACTATTGTAATACAGCGGGTTGCCGGGCAATGGGTGTGTCGAACCGGCAGGAGTTGCCCCGCCCACTGCTGCACCGGTGAATCCTTCGGGAACTAATATCTGCGTCGCCATGGCGCCGGCTATGATGTCCCCTTCCGCGGCGTTCGGGAAGAGCACCACCGCGCCACCTTTTTCCATGTATTCTTTGAGGTAGGTCATAAATGTGCCTACGTTTGTTGTGTTAAACCCATGATAAAATGCTATATACACCAAGTCGGCTATCCGCCCGTTGTTGCCCACGCCGGTAATCCATTTTGTAACACCGGCATCGGTTGGCCATTCACTCGTAGCCACAAATTCGAAGCCACCGCAGGAGACAATCCCGTCCGGTCCGAAGTTGTCGGCGGATGCCAGCACGCTGCCTGCCTTCATGCTCGTATTCGAAATGGCATAGCCATAAGCATTATTGGTAGCTAATACCACCACTTTCAGTTTGGGAACCAGCATTTTTACCCTCATCACGTAGCGGTATCCCTGCTGCATGGCGTGTCCAAAGTTGATGTTCTGCCACTTCCCGTTGGGCATGGCGTTGGCGAGGTCTTGCCCCGCCGTTATGGCTGCCGGAGCGAAAGTCAGCTTGGCGGTCGTGCTTCCGTTCATGAAGACCTTCACGGTGTTGGCTACCGCCTCGTCGCTATCGAACTCGGTGCTTTCCCAGACAATGGTGGTGGAGTCTTGCGGTGTCGGGGCAGCCGCCGGACCAACCATCCCGGTCGCCAATGAGAGGCTTCCGTCGGAATAGGTGGGTCCTATCTTTGCCGTCGCCGAGTAGATTTTATCCCCCAACAACGAGGAGGAATCCAAGATGATGCTTACCTGAGTGAGGGTGTGTTCAAAATTGATGGTCAGTGTGTTCGCCCCTCTCGCCAGCGTTTGCGCTACGCCCTTGTAGAGCAGGTCGGTGGTCGGGGCTATCTTTGTCCCCGTGAGGCTTGTCGATGACGAAGTGAAGCCGTCGGATATGGCTGTCGTTTCCGAATAGGAATAGCAGACGAAATAATAGTTCCCTTCCGGAAAGTACCAGTCTCCGGATGAAGCCTCGCTGCCCACGGCATAATCCTTGTGCCCCGCATAATTCGCTGCGGTAACGTCCGCCGACGAAGTCCCCCGATAGGCAATGACACGGTAGGTGGTGCCCGTGGGAAGGACGTTGGTAACATCCGTCGCCCTCGTGGTGGGTACGCGCTCCAACGAGCAAGAGTAGGCGAAAAAGTCGTCCTCTGACACGGTTACAGTCTCAACCACCTGCGGTTTTTGCGCACGGGTTACCGTTCCCGGCTCAATAACGCCGCCTACCTCGACCTTCATGGGCACGGGTTTGCCATAGTCTTTGTTTTCGTTTGCTTCTTTGTCGCACGATGCCAATGCAAACAGCATACAGAATATGGGGTGCAACAGAAATTTTCCTATTTTTTGCATGGAAATGTGTTTTATTTTGTTCATTTTTGTCCGTTTTATTTTTTTTTAGGGTTGTTATGTCTCTTGGGAAGGAATTGAAACAACCAGTCAATCATACGCATCCCAAACGAAGCCTTCAGTCGCTGGATCTTCGTCGTGCCACGTTTCCTCTATATAGCCTGACGCTGGCGCCACATAAGCCGATATGGCGGCGATTGCCCCTTCCAGCTTCACAAGCATTACTGCCATAGCAGGGCTGTCGTAGGATAACTTTGCAGTCTCCCATTCCTCTATTTCTCCTTCTTTTTTAGTTGTTTTCCCATCCATAAATATAGTTTTAAATTTTTGACGATAAGGTTCACAATGTCTTTACCTTGTGATACTCATCGGTTGTTCTCTGTTCGTCCCTCTCGCTTATGGTTTTCTGAATAGCCCTGCTGTATTGTTTGAAAAAATCAGTTCTCAATATGACAGATATTCTAAACAATAACTCAGGATATATGTGCTTCTTATGCAACATCTTGTTCAAATTGCTGTCGTCATAACCTATCTGTTTCGCCAACCACACGATTTTTATCCCTTTTTGTTTCAATACCTGTCGGATTTCCTTGCCAATGTCTATATTTCGTAATGCCATAAACGTGAAAAAGGGTTCGGATTTTAAATGCCGCCGTATTTATCTATGCGCAACACTCACAAATTCCACTGCAAAGGTATAGGGCTATTTTATTTTGGAAAATTCAAAAAAGAAATTTTGTATGACAAAAAAGTACAGCTTTTTCCAATATGCGCC
>JAISYO010000131.1 GCA_031269865.1 Dysgonamonadaceae bacterium
TCCATTCTTCCCATCAAGGGCGCGTTGCCCATCGCTATTTTGGCGAAAGAGGCGGGCTTCAAAGGATTGATTCTTCCGGCGCAGAACGCCAAAGAAGCGGCGGTTGTCGATGGATTGGACGTTTTTGGTGTGAAAAACATTCGGGAACTAACCGATTTCATAGATGGGAAAGCTGAGTTGCAAGCCACGAAAATTGATATTTTCCAAGAATTTTTGGATAGCCAAAACGCCTTCGAGTTCGATTTTTCGGACGTGAAGGGGCAGGAAAACGTGAAACGCGCCTTGGAAGTCGCGGCGGCAGGGGGACACAATATCTTGTTGATTGGTGCGCCCGGTGCCGGAAAGTCGATGATGGCAAAACGAATGCCGTCAATCCTTCCGCCCTTCACGCTCGGCGAAGCCTTGGAAACCACCAAAATACATAGCGTGGCAGGGAAAATGGAAGGCAACACCTCGTTGATGTCGCGCCGTCCTTTCCGCTCGCCCCACCACACCATCAGTGACGTGGCGTTGGTTGGCGGCGGCACCTACCCCCAACCCGGCGAAATCAGCCTCGCCCACAACGGCGTGCTGTTCCTCGACGAACTGCCCGAATTTAGTCGCAGCGTCCTCGAAGTGATGCGGCAACCCTTGGAAGATCGCAAAATCGCCATATCCCGCGCAAAATTTTCGGTGGAATACCCTGCGAGCTTTATGTTGGTTTCGGCGATGAATCCCTGCCCCTGCGGTTATTACAACCACCCCGAAAAACGTTGCGTTTGTCCGCCTGGGGCGGTTCAGAAATACCTGAACAAAATATCGGGACCGCTGCTCGATCGCATTGACATACACATTGAAATCGTGCCGGTGCCTTTCGAAAAAATTTCCGACAAGACCGCTGCCGAACAGAGCATTTCCATTCGCGAGCGGGTAATCGCCGCGCGAAAAATTCAAGAGGAACGTTTCCGCAATGTCGAGGGCGTGTATTGCAACGCGCAGATGACTTCGAAACTGTTGCGCAAACATGCTTCGCCGGACGAAACCGGACTTCAATTGCTGAAAACCGCGATGGAAAGGCTCAGTTTGTCGGCGCGGGCTTACGATCGGATACTCAAAGTTTCACGCACCATCGCCGATTTGGACAATAGCGAGGAAATAAAAATCCCGCATCTTGCCGAAGCAATCAATTATCGGAATCTCGACAGGGAAACGTGGGCAGGATAAAAAATTAGAAATAGGAAGTTAGAAATAAGAAAAAAGCCGTCCCGAACTCAGTTCGGGACGGCTTTTAATGGTTTGTAAACAGTTTCTATAATCAATAGCCTCTGATGGCTTTGATGCCCGGAAGCACCTTGCCTTCAATAAATTCGAGCAATGCACCACCACCGGTGGAAACATAGGAAACTTCGTCAGCCAAACCGAATTTATTGATTGCCGCCACGGAATCGCCACCGCCGATAAGCGAGAACGCACCTTTTTTCGTGGCTTCTACAATGGCGTCGGCAACGACACGTGTCCCGTGTTCGAAATTTTGAAACTCAAACACGCCGACAGGTCCGTTCCAAAGAATGGTTTTTGAATTTTTGATGACTTCCGCAAACGCCTTTTCCGAGTCGGGTCCTACGTCGAGTCCTTCCCAACCGTCGGCAATGTTGTTTACCGGCGCGTATCCGGTTTTGGCGTCGTTGCTAAAACTGTCGGCAATTTTGGCGTCGGTGGCGAGGACGAGGTTCACGCCTTTTTCCTTCGCCGCGTTCACGATTTCCTGCGCCAACGCCAACTTGTCGTTTTCCACAATGGAATTGCCGATTTTTCCGCCGTAGGCTTTCGCAAAAGTATAAGTCATACCGCCGGCGAGAATCAGGTTGTCCACCTTGTCGAGCAAGTTTTTGATAATGTCTATCTTAGAAGAAACTTTCGAACCGCCCATAATCGCCGTGAAAGGACGTTGGGTGTCGCTCAACACTTTTTCGACGGCGTTGATTTCGTTCTGCATCAGGTAGCCGAAGGATTTGGCGTCGGCACCGAAATAATCGGCGATGAGGGCTGTAGAGGCGTGTGCGCGGTGCGCCGTCCCGAAAGCGTCGTTCACGTAAGTGTCGGCGTAAGAAGCCAATTTCTTCGTAAATTCTTTTTGCGACTCCTTGACGGCTTTCTTGGCTTTCGCCACTTCTTCTTCGGTGGCGTCTTCCGCCAATCCGCGGGGTTTGCCCTCTTCTTCGGCGTAGAAGCGCAGGTTTTCGAGCAGCAGCACCTGTCCGGGTTGCAGGGCGGCGGCTTTGGCGGTGGCGTCTTCGCCCACGCAATCGTTGGCAAATTCCACCTCAACGCCGAGCAATTCCGATACGCGGGGAAGAATGTGCTTCAACGAGTATTTGTCGGTTGCACCTTTGGGGCGTCCGAGATGGGAACCGATAATCGGGCTTCCGCCGTCTTTCAGTATTTTTTTCAGTGTCGGCAGGGCAGCGCGAATGCGTGTGTCGTCGGTAATGTTGAAATTTTCGTCGAGCGGGACGTTGAAATCCACGCGGACAAAAACCTTCTTGTTTTTAAAGTCGAAATTGTCAATAGTCTGCATAATGTCTATTTATTTATAAGTCATTCTGTTTCTTTCGGAGAAGAACTTCGGGCGCATAAATCCGAGTATTTGCCTTAGAAGTAAGTTGCAAAGATAATGAAAGTTGAGAGCAAAAAAAAACTTGTTTGATTTTTTTTGCCGAAACGCATCTTATCTTAGGTAAAGATAAGCATTATTTGCGTGATTGAGCTTGTTTTTTGCGCAGAAAACGAGTTAGGGGGGCTTGTGGCAGGAAAAAAAGAATTAAAAATATTGCTGTCCGCTAAACATTTTTTTTACTCAAAAAAATCAGGAGGGTGTGTCAAAAGTGACATGCCCTTTTTTTTAACCAAAGGCCGAACTTTCTCAAGCTCAGCCTTTGCATTTTCCTAAAATGTTCATAATTTTAGGCATTCAAAAAATTTCTAT
>JAISYO010000169.1 GCA_031269865.1 Dysgonamonadaceae bacterium
TTGTAGCGGACGGGTAATGTCATAGACTTGTCCATTGCCAAAGTTCTTGCTGAGATTCCATTCCGCACCGATTTTTAAGGTATGGGGTGTCTCGAAAGCCTTGAAAGCGAAATCCGCCATCAGTTTGGCGGAAACGTACAACGGTTTACCGTCGATTACCAAATCGGCGATATATTGTTAGGGCCGGTAAAGTCCATCGGCGACACCCTCTAACAAAATCGACGGGATACCCATCGGACGATCAATAAAAAAACTTTTTAGCTCGGAAATCTTGCTGATTTCTTGCGAGATAGCTGCGTTGGCGCGAAGCGAACGAAGCAACGAAGCCACATCGAGAGTCCAATTCCATTCGCCCGAAGCAGACATTTTATCGTAAGACGATTTATAGGAATCCTCTTTGGCTGTAACGTCTTTGTCGCGCTTCACATCGTCAAACGAACCGGTATAGTCAACATTGATGCGCCGATTGACGTAGCCCGAACCAACCCGATGGCGGTTGTTCAACCGCGCGGAAGCCGTGATGCGTTGGTAGTTTTCTCTGCTGTCGCGCGGATCAACCTTCGAATCGAGATAATTAAGATCCACGTTCAGCACATTCCCACCGGCGACATTCCAGCCTTTCCCTGCCGAAAAGAGTTTGCCCACCTGATCGGCTTTGATGCGTGCCGTGAGCAGAGAGGCTGTCGCTTTCCTGCGGATATTGACAAGCCCATTCGTCAAATTGCCGTACTCTACCGATGGAATACCGCGCACAATTTCCACACTCTCAATGTTGTCGGTGGAAAGTGTACGCATATCCACCCCTTGCGACACCGATTCTTTGCCCCCCTGCGCCGTTCCTTGCAGATATTGCAAGTTGGCGTCCGTATTCACTTGTGCGCCGTCGATGACAAAACCCACGCCAAGCGACGACATACTCGAGGCGCTTCCGGCTTCGCGAATCTTTATAAAATTGGCGCTTCCCATATTTGGATCAACCGATTTGCCCCCCGGAAGCAGTTCCAACAAGTCGGTAAAACTCGTTGGTTGCAGGTGTTGCATCGCTATCTGTCCGATTTTCGAGGCACTTGTCATTCCTTTGGACTCGGAAGCGGTAACCACCACTTCCCCCAGCAACAAGTTGCTTTCCGTTAATGCGATAAGCAAATTATCGACATCTGCCTGTACGTCCACTTCCAACGTTTTGGGGGCATAGCCGAGGTATTTCACGCTGATGACGGATTTTCCTCGTGGCACACGGGTTAAGACGAAAGCCCCTTTTTCGTTGCTGACAGCCCATAACTCGCTCGCCGGAAGTTGCACGGTAACAAATTCCAGCGGCTGCTTGTTTTGCGCATCAATAACCCTGCCCCTGATCGTGTACTGACAGAAGCCGGGCAACGCGAAGCCGAACACGAGCAGGATAAGCAGAACGTATTTATTAGGCACTTCCGCGAATTTTTTTATTAAGAAGCTGTTTAAATTTTCGAGCTGCAAAGGTTATACATTTTTCGAAACCGCGCAATCCCACAAATAAGGTATTTTTTATCTTTTTATCCCATAAATAAGGGAAAAAACAGCCCCCGATTTTGCTATGCGATAAAAAATACACCCGATTGGGAATGGTTTTTCAAATCATATTATTACTTTTGCATTTTGCAAAATATGGACAATAAATCAACTTTCGGGAATTTCACTGCCAAGTCCTTCCAAAAAACGAGGAGGAAAGCCCTTGCCATCGGCATATTGGCTTTGCTCGCGGTGCTTTGCATCATTGTCGCCGCCGTCCATTACGGACGAAAAAACGAGGCAGGGGCGAAACAAGAACAATCCGCCACGGTAACGGACGATATAAAAGACAAGGCGTACAACAAAACGAGGGAAATCGTGCAGTTGGTGGAAACAAACGACATCGACAAAATCATTGCCTCTTTCGATCGCAGCACCCGACAAGCATTGCCGGCGGAAAAACTGCTCGCAATGTGGGACAGGGCGCAAAGGCAATTCGGAACATTCCACGGCTTCGAAGACGACACCAAAGTGTTGAAAAAAGGCGGGGCGATTATGACGGAAACAACGGTAAAGTTCGAGAAAATCAACCTCTGCCTGCAACTAACCTTTGATGGAAACGGGCAAATTGGTGGATTTTTCATCAAACCGAAACTTTTTTAGCCTTCGGCTTCAACAATAAAGCGCACTTTTTTTGAGTGCATACTCGGAAACCATCGTAACTATAATATACAACGGAATTATCAAACCTTTACAACTAAAACAAAAATGGGAAACTTAGGATATGGACACCCCGGCGAAATACTGAAAGAAGAAATTGAATACCGAGGTATTCCACAAACCCGCTTGGCAAAGCAAATGGGGCTGTCGTACAATCTGGTAAACGACATTCTGAACCAACGCCGATCGCTTACCACCCAAACGGCGATGCTCTTTGAAGCCGCCTTGAACATTCCCGCCGATTCGCTGTTGCGCCTGCAACTAAAATACAATATGCAGGTGGCGCAGGCGGACAGCAAGTTCTGCGAACGCCTTGCCCAAATCCGCAAAATCGCCGACACCTTGCCGTGAAAACGCACCGCTACCGCACAAGCCAATTTCAATTCGTTCGTTAATGATTATTTTCCATTTTGAATTTGTTTCGCAGTTTTCTGTTGATTTTCCGTTTTTTAATGGGATTTTCTGAAATTTGCAATCAAACTCTTTCGTTTTTTTGTATGAATTTTCCGATAAATCTGCTTGTTCTAATTCGTTATTAAGTAAATATCCCAACCGTTGAATGGTTGAAGTAGGCACAAAATCGAAAAAATCCTTGTCCAATTTTTCAAAATCAAGATTTTCCACCAATTCATACAAAACGGTGCAAGCTCGATTTAGTCCGCCGATTTCTTTTTGAAATGTGATTAAATCAGAGGCGGTCAATTCCGGTAAAGAAACTTTTATGTCTCCATATTCTGTCCTAAACGATTTTAGCCAATTTTGAGGAATCATCTTGCGCGTTGCCGTAAAAACGATTTTGTTGCCTTTTTTGTCGTATCTCGTAAAGTAAGATAGGAAATAACGACAGAAAAATCTTGTGGTTGTTGGTGTGCGGCACCATAAAAAACAGCGGCATTAAGCAATGAAATATAGTATGTGCGATTTAAATATTTCATTAAATCGTCAATGTAGAGTTCAGGCGGAACTGCACCTCTCAAAGCGTAGCCGACAGGAATTATAGCGTAAAAACCTTTCAAAACAGACATTATTTCTGTCTTTTTCACAAGCCGGGTTAGCGCGTTTTTTACGGCTTGACGGGAAACAAACGGAAATGCTTTTTCAACTTCCTCATAAGAAAATGTTATATCGCCCCGTTTTTCTTTACAAATGCGATTGGACGGAGGAAAGGATATTCCTTGGAAAAACGGACAAAATTATCAAAATTTTTCTTGGAAAAACGGACAAAATGTTGTAACTTTACCATCGAAAAACGGACAAGTTATGCTTAAAAGAAAGATTGATAATTATTTACATGATTTTTACCGAAGGCAAAAAAATGCGCTGTTGGTAACGGGGGCGCGTCAAACCGGAAAAACGTATTCGATAAGGCGGTTTGGCGAAACGCATTTCGCAAGTTTTATTGAGATAAATTTCATTGAAACCCCGAATGCCGTTGATATTTTTTCCAATGCAAAAAACACTAAGGATATTCTGCTGCGCATTTCGGCTATCACTCAAAAGCCTCTTATTAAGGGCGAAACGCTGATTTTTTTCGATGAGGTGCAGGAGTGTCCCGAAATTGTTACGGCAATCAAATTTTTAGTCGCAGAAGGCAGTTTCCGCTACATTTTGAGCGGCTCGCTTTTGGGCGTAGAAATGCAGGATATTCGCTCTGTTCCGGTGGGATATATGACTGTAAAAGAGATGTTCCCTCTCGATTTAGAGGAATTTGTATCAGCCGCAGGAATTAACGATGAAATTATTGCCGCCCTGCGAAATGCTTGGCAAAATCGCATTCCCGTCGACGGTTTCATTCACGAGAAACTGATTGAACTCTTTCGCCTCTATCTTGTTGTTGGCGGAATGCCTGCCTCTGTTTTCAACTATTTGGAAACCAATAATTTGCAAGAGGTTTTGGCTATTCAGCAAGAAATTATCAGGCTTTACAAAATGGACATTGCCAAATACGACAAAAAGCGAAAACTCTATATTGAGGACATTTTTAACCTGATCCCGCCCGAACTGAATGCGAAAAACAAGCGATTTATTCTGAAAGATTTGAACGAAAATCTGAAATTCAACCGTTACGAAAACAGTTTTATTTGGCTCAAAGAGGCAGGAGTAGCGATGCCTGTTTACAATGTGGAAGAGCCGAAAACGCCGCTTTTGCTGTCGCGTTCGCGCAATCTGTTCAAACTCTTTCAAAACGATGTCGGACTGCTTGCAAGCCAATATGCGGGCGGCATTCAACTTCGCATTATCAACGGCGACAAAAATATCAATTTCGGCGCAATTTACGAAAATGCCGTGGCTCAGGAACTTCACGCTCACGGCTTTGAACTGTTTTACTACAACAACAAAAAGCGCGGCGAACTTGATTTTTTGCTCGAACACGATGGAAAAATTTTGCCTCTCGAAGTAAAATCGGGCAAAGATTACGAATACCACCGTGCTTTGTCGAATATCTTGGATTATGCTGATTATGAGCTAAATAATGCGATAGTGTTTTGCAACGACAATTTGAAAGTGCAAGGAAAAATCCTCTATGCACCAATTTATATGGCAATGTTTTTGCAGAAAAATACTGAAAATCCATTGATTTACAAGGTTAATTTAACGGAATTAAGCGATTTATAAAAGAGCAGGACAACAGAAATTAACGGTACAAAAAACAAAATAAACTGTCTTACAAACCGGAGTTCGACGTAAGAAAAGCACAAAAAAATTGGTAAGTTGGATTATTTCTGTTTCGCAAGCGCGTATTCAAACTCAAAACGCAGGGCGGCGTAAATTTCCCTTTCCATCGGGTTTTCGGCATCGCGAAAGGGCGACAGCTTGTTTAATATCCAAGTTGCGATTTCGGGATTCGTCCGCCCCGCGCATTTCAGGGCGTTCAGGGCGGCTTGGCGGACAAAAACCGAAGGCTTCGCCAAATCGCCGATGGCGTAATGGACAACATCCTGAAAGTCAATCTTATCCGCCACAGAGGAAGGCGACACGGCAAGCCGCCCGAAGAGCCAAAAACCCGTGGCGCGGAGGGTTGAATCTTCCGCCGCCGTCCAGCAGCTGACCAATTCGTGGGCGAAGCCTAAGCGTTGGAGCAAGTTCATGCAGGCCTGTTCGCGAATTTCCTGATTGGGGATTTCCGAAGCCCATTCGTCGGCTTTGCCCCTCGAAAAATCGGCGGGCGGATAGAGCATCGTCGCCAAAATTTTCAATTCGCGCGTGTCTGTCCGCCAAAGAGCCTCTGCCAAGGGCGCAGTCGGCGCGTAGCGTTTCGCCATCGCCCGCAGCCGCGGTATGTCCACGCCGAAATTCACGCGGTAAAGCATTCCTTTCTCGCGCATACTCGTCGCAACCGCGCCGTTCATCGCGAGGCGCAAATCGCTTCGTATTTTTTTTAGCGTTTCTTCCATCTTTCCATCGGTAAAAATACGCCTTTTTTGAGGAATTATCGGCATAAGTTCCGCGTTTTTTAGTATATTTGTACAAAAAAAGCGAATATGAGACTTTTGTTAATCAGCAATTCCACCAATCCGGGCGAAGCCTATTTGGATTACCCGAAGCAACAGATCGGGGATTTCTTGGGCGAAAAGCCCACAAATGCCGTTTTTATCCCCTACGCGGCGGTTACTTTTTCGTATGACGAATACGAGGAAAAAGTGAATGTGCGTTTTGCCGAAATCGGCCATCACGTAACGGGAATCCACCGCTTCATCAACCCCACGGAGGCCGTGGAAAATGCCGATGCCATTGTGGTGGGGGGCGGAAACACGTGGCAGCTGGTAAAAAAATTACAGGAAAAAAAGTTGATGAAGGCAATCCGCAAAAAGGTTGAGCGCGGCACGCCCTACATCGGTTGGTCTGCGGGCTCAAACATCGCCTGCCCCACCCTGCGCACCACCAACGATATGCCGATTGTGGAACCCGCGAAATTCAAAACCTTAAAACTGCTTCCCTTCCAAATCAATCCGCATTATCTCGACGACAACCCGACGAACCACGGCGGCGAAACGCGCGAGATGCGTATCCAAGAATTTATCGCGGTTAATCGCGACGTGTATGTGGTGGGGCTTCGCGAAGGCACGATGCTTCGTTTCGAGAACGGCGATCTGTCGCTCGTCGGCGCACGCCCTGCACGAATTTTCAAATACGGCGAAGAACCGAAGGAACTGTCGCAGGACGATGATTTTAGTTTTTTGATTTAGAAACGGTTAAAATTTTACAGCTTCTAAAACCTATGCTAAATTATTTCGTTGAAATTTAGCTGTTTATGCACAATAAGTCGGCTCTTGCCTGAAAGGCAACATTTTCATAACCGCATACAAGCAAAGCGTAGTTTGCGGATACGGACATACGAAAGACTTTTGCCTGAAAGGCAAGACATTAGAAAAAGCGAATAAAATCCTGCCTTTTCAGGCAGTTGTTGAGGTTTTGTTTGTCCGCAGGTTACGGCTTGCGCCTTACCTGCGGTTATGAATTGAAAATCGGCGTAGCCAAAATTATGTCTTTCAGACGAAAACACAACACACAAATTTTCATTTGCTTATTTTGTTTAGCCCTTTTTCATTTTTATCCCCGTCAGCATTCGCCCGGAATAGACGGATTGACGGCGTGCCGAAAAAAACAAATCGGGACAGACGAAAGTGCAGTACCCTGCGGTTTCGATTTGGGATTCGGGGACACCAAGGCGGACTAATTCCCTGCGGTTGATTTCGGGCAAGTTCAGGTGTGTTTTTCCGATTTGTCGGGAAAGGGAAGAGAGGTTTTCGTCCGCCAAATCGAAGCCCTTCCGATTAAATTCCGCAACGACTTCGTCGCCCACCTCAAAATTTTTCAGGCAAATGGCGGGACCTATCCCTGCAAGCAGATTCTTGGGCGAGGTGCCGTACACGCGCCGCATCTTTTCGATGGTTTTTTCCACGATGCGGGCTACCGTGCCGCGCCACCCGGCGTGAATGGAAGCGATGGCTTTCTGCGATTTATCGAACAAGATGATGGGGACACAATCGGCTGTCGTGGCGCAAAGGAAAATGCCTTTTTCTTGGGTTACGCAAGCGTCTATGCCATAGAGTATTTCCGTTTTTTCGGCGATGTCCAAGGCTAAAAACGCCGCGTCTATCACTGCGATTTTCGAGCCGTGCGTTTGATAGGGAATCACAAAATCGGAAAGGCTCTGACAAAACATTCGCGCCAAAATCTGACGGTTTTCCATAATGCTCAGCGGATCGTCGTCGGAAAAATTGCCGAGGTTAAACGATGAAAATTCGCCCCTGCTCACGCCCCCGACACGGGTGGTGGAAAAATGTTCTATTTCCGGCTCGCCGCGAAAAATATCGAACTGCAAAAGATTGGAATGTTCAGCATGGAAGTTCATCGCGATTGGGAAAAAATCTTAGAAATCATCTTCTTTGCCATCGTCCAAATCATTTTCTTCGTCCTCGAAATCATCTTCCGCCTCAAACGCGATTGACTTCACGTCGAGCTTGCGGTGCACCAGCGAACCGCTGTCTTTCGAGAGGGGGTTGTCGCCGTATTCCTCGCTGTTCAGCTCGCGCCAAAGCAAATCCTTCAAGGTTGCGATGCCGAAATTGGTAATGGACGAGATAAAGGTGCAAGGGACGTCGGGCAGGTTTTGCGCCATTTCCTGCATCAGCTCGTCGTCCAGCATATCCGATTTGGATATGGCGAGGACGCGCCGTTTGTCGAGCAACTCAGGGTTGTATTGCGTCAGTTCGTTCAGCAAAATTTGGTATTCGGAACAAATGTCGTCGGCATCGGCAGGAATCACGAACAACAACAGGGAATTTCGCTCGATATGGCGCAGGAAGCGCAAACCAAGCCCCTTCCCTTCGCTCGCGCCCTCGATGATTCCGGGAATGTCCGCCATCACAAAAGATTTGCCGTCGCGGTAACTCACGATGCCGAGATTGGGTTCGAGCGTGGTAAACGGATAGTTGCCAATTTTCGGCTTCGCCGCCGAAACAACCGACAAGAGCGTGGATTTTCCGGCGTTGGGGAAACCCACCAAACCCACGTCTGCCAACAATTTCAGTTCAAGGATTACCCAGCGTTCCTCTGACGGCTCGCCGGGCTGCGAATAGCGCGGGGCTTGGTTGGTTGCCGTCTTGAAATTCACGTTGCCAAGTCCGCCCCTGCCGCCTTTCAGCAAAACAACTTCCTGCCCGTCGTCGGTAACGTCGCAGAGGTATTCGCCCGTGTGGGCGTCGTAAGCGACTGTCCCGCAAGGCACTTCGATGATTTTCGTTTCGCCTTTCTTCCCCGACGATTGGTTGCGTGTCCCGCTTTCGCCGTTTCCGGCAAAGATATGTCGCTGATAGCGAAGGTGTAGCAACGTCCAATAATTGCGGTTGCCCCGCAAAACAACGCTTCCACCGTCGCCGCCGTCGCCACCGTCGGGACCACCTTTGGGAATGTATTTTTCCCTTCGGAAATGGGAAGATCCGCGCCCCCCCTTTCCCGATCGGCAATATATTTTTACGTAATCTACAAAATTTGTTTCACTCATTCTGATTGGGTTAAGAAACTGTTTAGATTTTAACGAACTATTTTATTATAAGTTTTAGAAACTGTAAAATTTAAACAGTTTCTAAGAGATTGATTTAAAATTCTTTATCAAGTTCTTTTTCTATTGATTTGAAAATATCTTCCACCGTCCCCACGCCCTCTATGATTTTCAGCTTGCCCTGCTTGGCGTAAAATTCCTTCAACGGCGACGTTTGGCTGTAATACACCTTCAAGCGCGATTCAATGGTTTCGCGGTTGTCGTCGGAACGTCCAGAAATTTGCCCACGCTTCAACAAGCGATCAATCAACTCTGCATCAGATACTTCGAGGCTTATGACAAGCGAAATTTGGGTGTCGTTGCCCGACAGCATCTTGTCCAGCTCAGCCCCTTGTGCGAGGGTACGAGGAAATCCGTCGAAAATAAAGCCCTTCGCATCGGAATGTCGCCGGATCAGCTCGTCGAGGATTTCGATTACCACTTCGTCGGGCAGCAAATGCCCTTTCGACATATAGCTGTCCGCCAACTTGCCCAGTTCCGTCCCCGCCTTGATTTCGGCACGGAGGATGTCGCCCGTCGAAACGTGCGTCAGTCCGTATTTTTTAATCAGCAACTGGCTCTGCGTTCCTTTTCCCGAACCCGGAGCGCCGAAAATAACAACGTTTATCATCTTATTTTTCATTAAATGGTTATCCGACGGAAACAAAGATACAAGATTTTGCTCGTTTTGCGATTCTTTTCAACACTTTTTCGTTGAGGATTCTTTATTTTTCGTGATTTTTTTTTGCGGCGCTATGTTTTTAGGGCAAAAGACGAAAAGACAAAAGGAAGTTTGGAAGTTTTGGGGTTGGGGTGCGCCGTCATTCCGTTCCGTGCCACGACACGAAAAGGAATGACGGTGTACCCCCCTATTAGCACATTATTTCTTTAACCTTTTACCCTTAACCCTTTACCCCTCTCAATTCCCTTTTCGTCTTTTCGTCTTTCCGTCCTTTTGTCCTTCCGTCTTTTCGTCCCGTAAAAAAGAATTAATCCAAACAGCCCTATTCTCAATTTGAAAGTGTATTTTTGCAGTACCAAACGACACGAATATGGGAAAAAATACTGCACTTTGGGCTATCGCGCTGTTATTGGCTTCGTACAATTTACGCGCACAAGTATCTACCGTTACGAACCTGACGGAAATCCACAAACTGACGGATTCCTGTTTTTTGAACACCGATGGAGACAACGCGCCCGTCATCGGGATTTCGGTTTGGCAATACGGAAGGTTGGGATCTGCGGTTTCGGGGACGTATATCAATGCCGTCATCAAAGCGGGGGGAACCCCGATTCTGATTCCGATGACTGAAAACGGGGCTGTCATCAAAAACATTGTCAGGCAAATAGATGGGCTGATTCTGTCTGGTGGCGAAGACGTGAATCCGTCGTTTTATGGGGAAGAAGCCATTGCAGAATTGGGCGATGTGGATTCCGTCCGCGACGTGTACGATTTGATGCTGTTAAAAATGGCGGCAGATAAAAACATTCCCATCTTGGGAATCTGCCGAGGGGAACAACTCATCAATGTGGCTTTCGGCGGCTCTCTGTATCAGGACATTCCGGCACAACACCCATCGGAAATCAAGCACCTGCAAGAAGAATCGTCGAAAATTGGCACTCACGACGTGTCGGTTGTCCCCGGTTCGGCATTGGGCACCATCATCGGCGAGGGGAATTTCTCAGTGAACAGTTTTCATCATCAGGCGGTAAAACAGATTGCGCCGGGGTTCAGGGTTTCGGCTTGGGCTACCGACAGCATCGTTGAAGCCATCGAAGCCCTGCCGGAACGGAACATATTGGCGGTGCAATGGCATCCCGAAGGATTTGTGCAGGATGGCGACAGCGTTATGCTGAAATTGTTCCGTCATCTTGTGCAGGAAGCCGATATTCATAAGAAACAGCCTCTCATTCAATCCGAAACCCAATAGCGAGGGAATTTCCCGATTCGTCCACCACCGTTACCCGATGCTTGCCTTGCGCCGGGGAAAACGCCATTTGATGAATGTCGGACGTTTCGCCGACGTAATCTTCGTCCAAATGCCAAAAGACTTTTACCGAAGAATTGCGGTGCGCCAATTCGAAAATCACTTTCCCCTGCGAGCCGTCCAACTGTTTCGTCAGCTTTATCGCCGCGTTGGGGAAGGGGTAGATGAACTGCATTATTTGCCCCGAAGCCCCAGCCAGACATTCGGGCGAAAAGGGCGGCAGCGAACGGTAATTGGGGTGCTGTTGCTTGAAATACCACTCTTGCGAGGGTGGCAGCACAAACCACGCCACGGGCGTAATGCCCCGATTTCCTGCACATTCCTCATACACACGGAAACGTCCGTCGTCCGAAACGTGGACGCGCTTGTGGTAACCGCACACGCTACCCCGCACTGCCTTTGGCGAAACCAAAAGGGTGTCGATGGACGTTTCGGGGCAGTTGATGCCTCGCAAACAACCGCTTTCCCGACAAACGACGGCTTCCGCCAAATCGCCGTAAGGCGGTTGAAACCACGACGTTGCAGGTAGCAGATTAAATAAATCGAACATAACTTGCGCCGAGGTACGCGCCCCTGTCAGCCCCGGACGCCCTTCGCCACTCGCGTTCCCAGTCCACACGGCAACCAGATAGCGAGGCGTAACGCCGATAGCCCACGCATCGCGGAAACCGTAGCTCGTCCCCGTTTTCCACGCCACTTTTCGCATCGAGGGAATGAATTGCCAATCAATTTCTTCGGGACGGTTCACGTTTGTGAGTGCTTCGAGCGTGAGCCACGCCGCCCCTGCTTGAAACAACGGCTCGGCGGTTTTTTTGCGATCCCCTTTCCCTTCCGATTTCAGCAGGCAGAAGGATTCGGGCGCGAAATAGCCCCCCGAAGCATTGTAATCGTTCACTGAACGAACCATTTCGGCATAAACCTCAGCTACTTCCCAAAGTTTGCCTTCCGCACCGCCAAGAATAAGGGAAAGTCCGTAATGTTCAGCAGGTTTATTGAGTGTCGTCAATCCCCCTTTTTGCAACAACTGATGGAATTTCTGCACGCCGTAACGCCGCAACGCGATAACCGCCGGCACGTTGAGCGATCGCGCCAAGGCTTCGTTGGCAGGGACTGCGCCATCGTATTGCAAACTGAAATTTTTCGGCGCGAAACCGCCAAGGTTTATCGGTACGTCGGGCAACAATTCGATTGGCAACAACGAGCCTTCCTGTTGCATTGCGCAGTATAAAAGGGGTTTGAGGATACTGCCCGTGCTACGCGACGCTTGAATGATGTCCACTTGGTTCGCCTCTGTTTTGCGGTTGAAATTCACGTTTCCGCAATAAGCCAGCACCTCGTTCGATTGAAGATCCACGATGAGCGCGGACATATTGAAAATGCCGTTTTGCGCAAATTCGGCGTTCCAACGCGAAAGCACCTCGTCTGTCTGTTCCTGCAAACCTTTGTCGATGGTGGAAAGGGCGTGCGAGCCGGGCTGTTGCAGGAAAATGCGCGTAACGAGGTGCGGTGCAATTTGCGGCAGCGCGTGCGGATACGCCGGAAGGGGTTCGGAAACGGCAAGCGCGTAATCGGTTTCGCCCAAAATCTTTTTATCGGAAAGGTATTTCAACAAACGGTTGCGTTTGTCCGTCAATGCTTGCCGATTCCGCCCGAAGTGCATCATCGACGGCGAGTTGGGCAATACGGCAAGCGTGGCGGCTTCCGCCCACGACAACGAGGACGGCGAATGCCCGAAATACCGCCACGAAGCCGCGTCAATCCCCACCATGTTACCGCCCATAGGCGCGTGAGAAGCGTAAAGGGCGATGATGCGGTTTTTTGAATGGGAACATTCGAGCCGTGTGGCAAGAATCATCTCGATGATTTTTTCAAGATAAGTCCGTTTGTTTTTGCGCATCAACCGCACGGTTTGCATCGTGAGGGTACTACCACCGCTTACCACGCGCCGCGCCTTGATATTCTGCCGTATCGCCCGCCCCATCGACAAGGGGTTTACCCCCAAATGATGGCGGAAATGCCTGTCTTCGAAGGCGATCACACATTCGGCGTATTTGTCTGGCACGCTATCGCTTGGCGGAAAACGCCATTGCCCGTCCGAAGCGGTGCGGGCACCGAGCAATTCGCCTTTTCTGTCGGCAACCAAGGTGCTGTACGGCACGTCGAAAAGGGGGCAAGGCAAGCAAAAAACAAACCACAAGCCCAACAGCAAGACGGCGACAAAAAGAATTTTCCCTCTCTTTTTCAAGGCGATGAATCGGCGGTATAATGGGGTTAAAATCGGCATTTGTGGGGATTTTTCAAATTTTGGGTTCGGGAAGGATTTCTATCGCGTCCATCAAAACAAGGCGGTAAAAATTCCGGAAACATTCGTCCATCAATGCCTTTTTGTCCAAATTGGCATTGTCATCAGGTTGATAATCAGGTAAGAACAATGACAAAAATTCATCGGGATTTTTATCGGGATCGGGAAGCACGATGGCTTTCGCTTGTCCCTGCCGATTTTTGTACTTGACATAGCGTTTTTTCGCCGGGCAGTATTTTTCCCCGTCTTCCGCCACCTGTCGCAACGGCGTTTTATCGGGACATTCATATTGCGAAACCACCTTGGCGGAATCGCCCCGGTTGTTCCGATGGCAAAAATGGGCGGGCAACACGTCCAAGTTCTCGTCAGGCTCTATCAACTTAATTTTGAACCGCTTGTCCCCAACGGTTTCGATGGATATTTTTTGCTCAAAATTCCTTTTCAAGCGTTCCGCTTCCCCTTCGATTTGCAGGGCGCAATCGAGCGGTTTTTTTTCGACGTCGCCGCCCCAAAACCGAAGAATCGTCCAGCCCTGCCGGTCAAGTTCTTGATTCACAACCTTGTCGTGCTCGATATTCCGTTCAATTTTTTGAATCCAATACGCCTCGTTCGAGATATGGTCGTGCTTGCGCCGTTCCCAATCTTTGCCGTGCCAAAATTCGCCATCGACAAAAATGGCGAGCTTGATTTTTTTGAAGGTCAGGTCGGGCGTCCCGAAAACACTTTTGTCGTTTTTCCGATACCGATGCCCGCGGGCAAACAACGTCTTGGCTAACAGAAGTTCGGGCTTTGTCCCCGTCGATTTGTTAGCCTGCATATTTTTGCGTATCTGTTCCTGCGTCAGTTTGCCCATAGTGCAAAGATAGTGAAAGCTGAGAGCAGAAAAAACAAACTTGTTTGATTTTTTTGCCGAAGCGCATCTTATCTTATCAAAAGGTAGTGAAATCAATTGCTTCTTTATTTATCCTTTGTCTGTATTTCTGTTTTAAAAAATAAACTTTTTCGATTACCTTTGTAGCCAATTATCAAAAAACAAAATTTCAATTGCTATATGATGACTTCCAAAGAAATACGAGAATCGTTCAAAGATTTTTTTGCCAACCGCGGACACCAGATTGTCCCTTCGGCACCGATGGTTATTAAAGACGATCCCACACTGATGTTTACCAACGCGGGTATGAACCAGTTCAAAAACATTATTTTGGGCAACGATGCGATAAAATATCCGCGCATCGCCGACAGCCAAAAGTGCTTGCGCGTGAGCGGTAAACACAATGATTTAGAGGAAGTTGGGCGCGATACCTACCACCACACAATGTTTGAGATGTTGGGAAATTGGAGTTTTGGCGACTATTTCAAAAAAGAGGCGATTGAGTACGCTTGGGAATTTCTTGCCGAAGTGCTGAAACTCGACAAAAACCGCCTCTATGTAACGGTTTTTGAGGGTTCGCCCGCCGAAAATCTCGAACGCGACGACGAAGCCGCAGGTTATTGGGCGAAATACCTGCCCGAAAACCGCATCATCAACGGCAACAAGCACGACAATTTTTGGGAAATGGGCGACACGGGACCTTGCGGGCCCTGCTCGGAAATCCATATCGACATCCGCCCCGAAAGCGAGCGGCAACGTGTTGATGGACTGTCGCTTGTCAATCAGAGCCACCCGCAGGTTATCGAAATTTGGAATCTCGTTTTTATGCAGTACAACCGCAAAGCCGACGGCTCGCTCGAACCCCTACCCAACCGCGTTATCGACACAGGAATGGGCTTTGAACGGCTCTGCATGGCGATGCAGGGCAAAACCTCGAACTACGACACCGACGTTTTCACGCCAATAATTAAGGAAATAGAGAAGATTACGGGGGAAAAGTATGCTGTCTGAACTTTGATTGGGAATGATTAAATTGATTAGTATGAAAAAATTTGGTTATTTAATATTGTTTTCATTTTTAAGACTAAATACAACCTTTGCGCAATCAAGCACAAAGTTGATTTACGATTTAGGATTTGGCAAATATGATTTTCAATTTTATAATTACCAAAATAATGTTACGACAGATCCCCATTGGGATACCAATCCTGCTTTTTTAATAAATCAGCAAGTATATAAAAATTTATTTTTAGAATCAGGACTGGTAATCAATACTTATGATATAAATTGCATATCTGAAAATCCAATAGATACAACTAATTTTTGGTATATCAACACAGAATTTCAGATACCGCTTCGAGTTCAAATACAACATTCCTTTTTAAAAAACAGGTTAGAGATATTTACGTCAGTCGGAACATTATTTTGCTTTAATATGAATCATTATCCAATGTATCGTTTATCAACAGCGGGTATATTGGATAATTTGGATATACAATATACGAATGAATATTATTCAAAGCAACATTTTTTAATGGAATTTGGTGCAGGTGCAAATACCTTTATTACAAAAAACTTTTTTATTGGTTGTCGTTTTAGGTATAGTTTTAGTTCCAAAGAACAATTAAATTTTGAGGCACGGAGAATTAATACTAATAATGATATAACAGATTATGTTCTAAAAAGCAATGGTAATCAAAAATCATTTACGATAAGCATTGGGTATCAAATAAGTAAATTTTGGAATAAATCACAAAAATAAAAGTTCCGACAAAATATGAGTGCCATACAAACCATAGAAAATCAAAGCGATTATACTCAATTTTTGATTGAGATAAAGGAGCGCATTCACCGCAGCCGTTACGAAGCGGCAAAAATAGTGAATCGCGAAATTATTCAACT
>JAISYO010000125.1 GCA_031269865.1 Dysgonamonadaceae bacterium
TTCGAGCCGGTTCAAACATCGGTCGGGAAATTGGGCGTATTGCTTTGCTGGGATCAGTGGTATCCCGAAGCGGCGCGGTTGATGGCGTTGGCAGGGGCTGAAATACTGATTTACCCTACAGCAATAGGATGGGAATCAAGTGATTGCGATGAGGAAAAACAACGGCAGTTGAATGCTTGGACAACCGTACAGCGCGGACACGCCGTTGCCAACGGACTTCCGGTAATCGCCGTCAATCGCACGGGCTACGAACCCGATCCATCGGGGCAAACCAAGGGCATTGCTTTTTGGGGGAACAGCTTCGTTTGCGGACCGCAGGGCGAATTGCTCTACCAAGCACCTGCGGACAAGGAAGTTACGCATATTGTGGAAATCGACAAGAACCGCACGGAAAATGTGCGCCGATGGTGGCCCTTCCTTCGCGACAGGCGCGTGGATTGCTTCGGCGAGCTATCCAAACGGTGGATTGATTGAAAAAGAGGTTTTGGGGGGATTCCGTGTCAAGCACGGAATGACGGCACACCCTCGTTTTAGCAATGGGATTGTACGGGAAACTATTTTTTTCAAACTTTGTCCGAAACAAACAATCATCTTCTATGCTTCTAAATAACGGCTCTCGATTTTTTATATATTTGTATATATAATCACCTTTGTGATACCATATTAAATTAAAATCGTTGAAAGCAACAGAATACTTATAAATAGCATCAGTGTTTTCGTATGATTTTTCAATTAACTTATCCGTCCTTTTTTGCAGGCATCTTTGAGAACTACAAGCAAGACAAAACAAGATAGTGAGCAAATTATTACAATGTTAGTTTTCATATTTATCCCCCTTTTTTTGATGATTCGGTTCGCGCAAAGATAGTTTTTTTCTTTATATCGTACATTTGCAGTAGCAAAATTCCCCATTGAAGAATAAAAAAACATTTTTTTTGCTAATTTTCTTTCTGTATTTGTTTTTTTTTTTTACTTTTGTAAGTTATAACAGCTAAAACATCTGTCTATCAACAAGTTGAAGCTATGTCACAACTGCGCTCCGATATTCATGCAAACCTGATAGTTACAGGACATACGCTCGAAACAAAGATTTTTAGGATAAAGCGGAAGTACATCGAAAACTTCGAGCTTTACAAGAAAATAGGAATTTGTGTCGTAGCGGTGGTTTGCATCGCCGTTTCCGGGCTTTTCTACGGACTTTTGCGAGCAAACAGCAAAAAAAAGTCCTTGGAAACCAACATCGCCAAACTCGAAAGCCAGCTTTACGACAAAACAAGGCAGAAAAAAGCCCAAGCCATCATGGACAACCTGAACGAAGCCCAATCTACCCTCGAACAGATTGAGAATTACCTCAATTCGCGATCCGTGGAAACCCGGCTAAATAGCGAAGATGCCGATTCTACCGGCATCGGCGGCGAATTTTTCCCTGAAACCGATGCGTCGCTAAACCTCTCGGAAGACCGTCTCGACAGAATCTCCGATTTATTCCACAAAATAAGCTACGTCCCGCTCGGAACACCTTGCAACGGACGGATGACCTCTACTTTCGGCGTGCGCAGCAATCCCATGGGCGGCGATAACAACGAATTTCACTCCGGCATCGACTGGGCAGGCAGAATCGGCAGCAAAATAAGCTCAACGGCATCGGGCACGGTGAAATATGCGGGCTACCAGGGCAATTACGGCTTGTGCGTAATCATAAAGCACGATTTTGGCTACGAAACGCTGTACGGGCATCTTTCCGAGCTGAAAGTCCGCGAAGGACAACAAGTGAAAACGGGCGAAGTAATCGGGCTTCTGGGCAACACCGGACGTTCAAACGGACCGCACGTCCACTATGAAATTATTCATAACGGTCGGAAAATAAACCCTGTAAATTTCATAAAGATGAACTAATTTTCAGTATATTATAATACAAATTAAAATTATAATTTTATATGCTTGGAACAAAAAAACAGGAAAATCATACCGAACAATCGGCTAATATCACAACGCTAATTGCTGAAAACTGTACCGTGAGAGGCTCAATCAGCGCAAACGAATTTATGAAAATCGACGGCAAAATACTTGGGGGCGTGGAAAGTACGGCTGGCGTAATACTTGGGCGAAACGCACTCGTGAAAGGCGACGTGAAAACCAAAGAATTGATCGTGTACGGAAAAATAGAGGGAAACGTTTCCGCTGACAAACTGATGATGAAAAGCACGGCGATCATCAACGGCGATATTACCGTGGAATCGCTGCAAGTGGAAGCAGGCTCGGTTTACAACGGAAAAATATCCATGGGGGCACAAGTACAGGCGCAAGGTCAGCCCTCGCCCCAATCGCAACTATCCAAACCCATAAAAAAAGAAGCATGAAAAACTGGACGTTTTTGGCATCTTTGCTGACGTTTTATCTGATTTCAGGTTGCCAGAAAGGTGTCGATAAGGTTGAACTGTCCGCTATTTCGGTAAGTCCATCCTCGGTAAGTATCAGCATTGACGAAGAACGACAACTCACAGCTACGCCCGTGCCGGACGACGTTGATGAATCGGAGTTGCCACTTCGCTTTCAGAGCGATAATCCTGTGGTGGCGAGTGTGTCGGCAAACGGCTTAGTGCGCGGTGTGTCGGCGGGCAGTACTCACATCAGCGTCAGCGGAAAACTCAACTCAAAAATAGCGAAACTCGTATCGGTTACGGTAAAAGCCGCGCCAGTGCCACTAACAAGCATTATTGTTGATCCAGAATCATTAGAACTGATTGTCAGTCAAATAGGACAGTTAAAAGCCGTGCCCACGCCCGAAAACGCCACCGTCAGCAGTTACACATGGCGATCCAATGATCCGCAAATTGCCAGTGTGTCAAGCAACGGTTCCGTTACCGGAAAAGCACTCGGCACAACAAAAATCACGGTCAGCGCCAATAATATCGAAACGGAAGTCCCCGTCAGCATCGTGCCGTCTTACAAAAACCCGGTATTGGCAAAGAGTTTGCCCGATCCGTCCGTTATCCGTGCGGCTAATGGCTATTTCTATCTCTACGCTACGGAAGATATTCGCAATATGCCTATCCACAAGTCAAAAGATCTTGTGAATTGGGAATACGTGGGTACATGTTTTACTGAGGCTACCCGCCCGAAATGGGAACCCGGTGCTGGCATTTGGGCTGCCGACATCAATTATATAAACGGCAAGTATGTTCTTTACTATGCCTATTCGGTATGGGGCGGCGAATGGACTTGCGGCATCGGTGTCGCCACATCAGTCAAACCGGAAGGACCATTCGTTCATGCCGGACCATACGTTGGCACCAGCAATGAAGGTATGCTATTCCGCAGTAATGGCATCGGCATACAAAATTCCATTGATCCATGCTACGTTGAAGACGGTAACAAAAGCTACCTCGTGTGGGGCAGTCATCAAGGCATCTATTGCGTGGAACTTACAGCCGATGGTTTAGCCGTAAAAAGCGGGGCAATCCCTGTTCTTATTGCAGGCAAGCCTAACGGCGAAGGTTTTGAAGGTTCTCAAATTCACAAGCGAGGCAACTATTACTACCTGTTCGCCTCGTGGGGAACGTGTTGCAACGGTGCCAACAGCACCTATAAAACAGTAGTCGGGCGTGCCACAAGTCTGTTCGGTCCATACTTTACCAAAAGTGGCGGAAGTATGTCGAACAACCAATACGACGTGGTTATTCAGGGCAACAGCACTTTTGTCGGCGTGGGGCATAGTTCGCGCTTAGTTACCGATGACGAAGGCTCAGAATATGTCTTGTATCACGGCTACCGCAAGTCAGATCCCGGTGCAGGTCGTCTCTTGTTCTTGGACAAGATTGTTTGGAACAACGATTTTCCGACAGTCGCCTACAATACGCCATCCACGCAAGCCAAAGCACCGGTATTTCGTTAGAGAGTGGGTATATTTTTTGAAGAATACATACTATTATATATAAAAACGGTAATCTGTCGCCGAAAAGCAGAAGGTTTTTAAATTCACAAATAATAAAGATGATGACAACCAGAAGACAATTTTTAAAAGTAGCAGGAGGCATAGGTCTATTGACTATTATCCCCCGGAATGTGTTGGGAAAAGGATTTATCGCCCCAAGTGATCAGCTGACAAAAGGCATTATCGGCACGGGCGGAATGGGTTGCGGACACGTCAATTATGCAGGTACGCGCCTCGTAGCCGTTTGCGACGTGGACAAGAACCACCTCGCCAACGGGCTGAAACTCACAACCGACAAGATCGCCGCCTACCACGATTTCCGCGAACTTATTGCGGACAAAAACGTGGATATTGTGCATATCGCCACGCCCCCCCATTGGCACGGCATCATGTCGGTAGAGGCAGCCAAGGCTGGCAAGGATATTTGGTGCGAAAAACCGATGACGCGCACCATCGGTGAGGGCAAGCGCGTGATGGAAGCCGTGGCGCAGTACGGACGGGTTTTCCGCCTCAACACGTGGTTTCGCTTTACCGATCAGTTCTACGGATTGGGAACGCCCGTGAAGCCGCTTAAAAAATTGGTACAGAGCGGATTGCTCGGCTCGCCCCTAAAAGTTACGATTTCGAAACATACCGGCTTCGACTGGAAATTTTTCTGGGTTGGCAAGGAATATCTTGAACCCCAACCTATTCCTGCCGAATTGGATTATGATTTCTGGCTCGGTCCGGCACCCCACAAAGCCTATAACGCGCACCGCGTGCACGGCACTTTCCGTGGTTATTGGGATTACGATGCGGGCGGACTTGGCGATATGGGGCAGCACTACATTGATCCGGTGCAGTATCTGCTCGGCAAGGACGAAACAAGTCCCGTAAAGGTTGAAGTTGATGCCCCGCAACAGCATTACGATGCGGCTGGCACTTGGCGTTCAATAACTTACACTTACGAAGACGGTTGTCAGATTGTATTGTGGGGCGGCGATTTCGGAGATCCCAATACGCCTTACATTTCCGGTCCCAACGGCAATGTGTACAAAAACTTCGTTTGCGACATTCCCGATTGGGAAAAGAAACTCGCCGACTATCCCGAACCCGCACCGCAGGTAACAGATTTCCTCGAATCCGTCCACACGCGCAAGCCTTTCGCGCTCAACGAACGCAACGGCTTCCGCTCGGCTACGATAGTGAATATGGGTTCGACAGCCCTGCGCCTGAACCGCACCCTGCATTTCGATCCCGTGAAGTTGGAATTTATCAACGACGAAGAGGCAAACCGTTTCCTCAATCAGCCTATGCGGGCACCGTGGTATATTTAAAAATTATGAATTTAGAAATTTAAGTATTTAGAAATGAAAAAGATATTTTTTATAATCGTAAGCGCGTTATTGGTTATCAACACGATGGCGCAGTCGCCGGCAAACAGATCCGTTCAAACAATCATCGCCGACGCATTGGCACAAATGCCGCCACGCAACGGCGACGAATACACCAAAATGATGAAAGATCTCGCCTCAACGGGCGAAGAAGGCATTTTGAGCCTTGTCGGTAAGCTGAACGCGCCCAGCAAGGGTAGCAACGCCAATATCGAGTATGCCTTGAACGGCATATCCCACTATGTGAGAGGCGCGAACGATGAAACGTTACGCACTGGCATATCAGCCGCCTTTTCGAAAGCCTTGAAAGCAAGCGAGGTAAAAGAGATTAAACAGTTTATTATCACGCAGTTGCAAATAGTCGGCAAAGATGAAGCCGTTGATGCGCTGGCACCGCTTATCGGCAATCCCGAACTGAGCGACTACGCCACACGCGCATTGGCTTCCATCGGCTCGGAAAAAGCGGGACAGGCACTCAAAACCGCCCTGATGCGCAAGATGGGTACGGTGGAAACGCAACGCAATGTTGTTCGGGCTATTGGCGCCACCAAGGTTGAAGGCATCGAAGAACTGCTTCTCGGCTTACTTCCAACCGACGATGAGGCATTGCGTGGCGACGTACTTTCAACGTTGAGCTATTCCGGTGGCGCAAACAGCTTGCCGTTGCTTGCCGCCGAAGCCGAAAAAGTCAATTACGGATACGAGAAAACCGGGGCGACAGATTCATATATGAAGATGCTCTATCGGTTATTTGAGAAAGACAGCTCGAATCCGGCATATCCGGCAGCCGCCCTCAAAATACTGAAATCGGCATCGCAAGACGCGAATGCAGCCAAAACTATCGCCTTGGGGATATACGCCCGTTCCGCCGGCGACGACAAGGCGTGGAAAGAAATCCTCAACGCTTGGAAAAGCGACAATGCAACCTACCGCCAAAATGCCTTGATTGCTGCCGTCAGATACCTTAACAACACCAACAAAAAGGATAAAACACTGACAGGCTTGCTCAAAAAGGAAAAAGATCCGAAACGTACAGCCGAACTGCTCAACATCATCGCTTCGCAAGCGCAATCCTATGTTCTGAGCGACTACAACAGGGCAACCACGCTGTTAAAAGTTACCGAGCCTTATCTGAAAAACGCCAATCCTGAAATTCGTTCGGCGGCGTTGGCAGGGCTTTACGTGGCGACAAACGGCAAAACCGACAATACATCGTTCATTTCCAAACTGATACAAGCTACCGACGACGACGATCAGACGGTTGTCAATACGGGCGCGAATTTCCTCAAATCCATCGCTTCCGACAAGCTGACAAGCGAAATCGGGAACGCCATCAATTCGGCTGGCGACAAGGCAAAAATAGCTTTCCTCGATATATTGGCTTCACGAAGGGCTACTGACAAGTTTAATATCGTGCAGACACTTGCACAATCGGGTTCGCCCGAAGTGAAAACGGCGGCATTCAAGGCGTTGGCAGGGGTAGCGACAGCGGAAAACGCCGAGTCGCTGGCTTTTCTTGCACTCAATGCAGACAAAAAAGACGTCCCCTACATTCAGCAAGCAGGAATTGCGGCTTTGTCGTCGTTGCCCGCAGCTGAACAAATCAGCCTTCTGAAAGAAGGAATGAATATGGCTGGCGACAAAAAATACCGCTACTACCTGCCGCTTGCCACAACGGGCGACAAAAGCGCATTAACGCTTATCAACGAGGGATTTAAGAGCCAAGACAAAGATGCTCGCGATGCCGCTTTCGACGCCCTGCTCAATTGGAAAGGCGCGGACGCCGCCGAACGCATCTATGACGTGCTCAAAAATCCGTCCGCAAGCGAATACTTCAACAAGGCATTCGCGACATACGTTCAGAAAGTGTCAAATATTTCGCTGTCAGGCGAAAACCGCCTCATTTTCCTGCGTAAAGCAATGGAAATCGCCAAGACGGACGAGCAAAAAAACACCGCGCTGAAACAAATCGGGCAGGCAGGTACTTTCCTCGCATTGCTGTACGCCGGCGAATTTCTGGATATTCCGGCATTGAAAGAAAATGCGGCTCAGGCAGTGATGAACATCGCCCTCAATCACACCTATTACGGCGAAAACGTTGCCGCCCTGCTGAAAAAAGCAAGCACCGCCCTGAGCAATCCCGATGCCGGCTACCAACGCGAATCCATCAAGAAATACCTCAACGAAATGCCTGACGATAAAGGATTTGTATCCATTTTCAACAGCAAAGACTTGACGGGTTGGAAGGGTTTGCTTTTTGGACCGAACGACAATCCCATCAAACGCGCCGCGCTCAAACCTGCCGAGTTGAAAAAAGAGCAGGAAAAAGCCGACGAGTCGATGCGCCAAAATTGGGTGGTTGAAAACGGCGCACTTACCTTCCTCGGACACGGCAACAGCCTCGCCACCGTGAAACAATACGCTGATTTTGAAATGTATGTGGATTGGAATCTCGATCCGGCAGGACCGGAAGCCGATGCCGGAATTTACCTTCGCGGCACACCGCAGGTGCAGATTTGGGACACGTCCCGCACCAATGTCGGTGCGCAGGTTGGTTCGGGCGGATTGTACAACAATCAGAAAAATCCGAGCAAGCCCTTGAAAGTGGCAGACAATCAACTTGGCGAGTGGAACACGCTTTATATCAAGATGATTGGCGATCGCGTAACTGTCAGGTTGAATGGGGAATTGGTTGTCGATAACGTCATACTCGAAAACTATTGGGATCGCTCGCAAGCGATATTCCCCATTGAGCAAATCGAGTTGCAGGCTCACGGCAGCAAGGTGTATTACCGCAATCTGTATATCAGAGAGATAGAACGCCCCAAGGCATACGAACTGTCCGCGAAAGAGAAAACAGAAGGATTCAAAATCCTTTTCGACGGCACAAATATGCACGAATGGACAGGCGATCTCGTTAATTATCAGCTCGAAGACGGCTGTATCAGCGTCAAACCGAAGCAGAATTTCGGGGGCAACCTCTACACCAAAAACGAGTACGCCAACTTCGCGTTCCGCTTCGAGTTTCAACTGACGCCGGCGGCGAACAATGGCGTGGGTATCCGCGCCCCGATAGATGGCGACAACGCCTACAACGCGATGGAAATACAGATTCTCGACGGCGATCACCCTGTTTATAAGGATATTAAGCCTTATCAGCATCACGGCTCGGTTTACGGAGTGATTGCCGCCGAACACGGCGCGATGAAGCCCGTTGGCGAATGGAACGAGGAAGAAATCTATGCCGACGGCGATCGTATCCGCGTAACGCTCAACGGCAAAGTTATCCTCGACGGCAACATTCGCGAAGCGTCAAAAAACGGCACGGCGGATCACAACAACCACCCCGGCTTGCTGAATCCCAAGGGGCACATCGGTTTCCTTGGACACGGCAGTGAATTGAAATTCAGAAATATACGAATAAAAGAACTATAATAAATTCTGAACAGTTAGGACTTTTTTGTCCCCCGAAACAGTGATTTTTCCCACGAAAAATCACTGTTTTTGGTTATTGATAGTCGTTTGTCCTTCCCTTATCTTTGCAGAAAATTTTTCAAATCAAGATAATCGTATGAAATCTATCATTATTATTTACGGTTCGAGCACCGACAACACAAGGGACGCGGCGGAACAGATAGCGAAAAAATTGGCTGATTTTTCGCCGGAAATCAAGGACGTAGCCAAGGTTTCCGAAGAGGACTTTTTGAAGCACGACGTGCTGATCCTCGGCACTTCCACGATGGGTATCGGCGACTTGCAGGACGATTGGGATACTTATCTTCCCAAATTTCAGAAGTTGGATTTATCGGGCAAAACCGTGGCTCTGTTCGGGCTTGGCGATTCGGCAGGGTATTCCGATTCCTTCGTCGATGGTATGGGCACCCTCTATAAAGAGCTTAAAAATAAAGACGTTACACTAATAGGGAAAGTCCTGGCAAGTGATTATTCCTTCGACGAATCTACCGCAGTAGAGGGGGGCTCTTTCGTGGGCTTGGCTTTGGACGCGGACAACGAGCACAATAAAACAGCCCCGCGCATCGCCGCATGGGTTGAGGCGATAAAACCCTTCTTAAAATAGCGATAAAAAAAATCAGCTGTAAAATTTAAACAGTTTCTAAGTCATTATCCACATACACACTCAAATCAAGAACTTTCACATTGATTTTATAGTTATAGATAAGAACATCTGCATTGGGACGATGCGGGTGTTTTTTTGTGAGAGGGGGCGATAAATGAAAAGATTTGGGGTTTTTACTTATATGGCTCAATTATAGAACATACATTTGTGCTATAATCCTGCCCTAATAGTCAAAATCGGACTGAAAATATGTAAATAAAGAAATGGAACGCAATCTATCCGACTTTATTTTCAACAAAGCGGAACATTCTGATAATGTAGATGTTAAAAGAGTAACTTTAACTTATAGAAACTCGCAAGAATTGATATATGATGACTTGTGTTTTGATAACAATCAAATCTTGACAGATTTTTTCACTAACCTCTGATTCTTTTATAAATAAACAAAGAATAAGCTGAGATGCGCCTCGGCAAATTGCAGATAAATTTGCTTTTGCTCTCGGCTTTCATTACCTTTGTGCAATGTTTTAGGATCAATTTAATTTTTCAAATTATGGAATCAATCAAGTGCATCGGGGTACTGACATCGGGAGGCGACGCCCCCGGAATGAACGCGGCAATCCGCGCCGTAACACGCGCCGCAATCTTCAACGGCATTCGCGTGATGGGCATTTACAGAGGATACAGAGGCTTGATAACCGATGAAATCGTAGAATTTAAGACAAACAGCGTAAGCAACATCATACAGCAGGGCGGAACAATCTTAAAGACAGCCCGTTGCTTAGAGTTTATGACATCCGAAGGACGGAAAGTGGCTTACGAAAATATGCAGCGGCACGACATCGACTCGCTCGTCGTCATTGGCGGCGACGGCTCGCTAACCGGCGCAAGCATTTTCGCCAACGAATACAACATTCCGGTGGTGGGACTGCCGGGAACCATCGACAACGACTTGGGCGGGACTGACGTTACCATCGGCTACGACACGGCGCTGAACACCATCATGCAGTCGGTGGATAAAATTCGCGACACCGCCACCTCGCACGAGCGGCTCTTCTTCATCGAAGTGATGGGGCGCAACTGCGGCTACCTCGCCCTCAACAGCGCGATAGCCGCCGGAGCCGAAGCCGCCATCATTCCCGAAATCAGCATCGAAAAAGATCAGTTGTCCGATCTCATTCAGCAAGGTTTCCGCAAATCAAAAAGCAGCAGCTTGGTGCTCGTTACCGAGAGCGAAGTTACGGGCGGCGCGTTGAAGCTTGCCGAGCGCGTAAAAAACGAATATCCGCAATACGACGTGCGGGTTTCCATTCTCGGACACCTGCAACGCGGCGGCTCGCCGACGGCGCAAGATCGCATTCTCGCCAGCCGTATGGGTGTGGCAGCCATCGAAGCCCTGTTGGAAAACCAACGAAACGTGATGATGGGCATTCGCGAAAACGAAATTGATTACGTGCCGTTTAAACGCGCCATCAAGCAAGAACGGGCAATCAACGACGAATTATTGCAGGTGCTTAAAATTTCGTCCATTTAATTGGCAAAAAACAAAGCGTTTCTTAGGGTACTAACGCTAAAAATTAGTACCTTTGCCTCGTTTTAGCCGGATAACCGTTTTGCTTTCCGCACGTGTAACGCAAAATAATCCGCAAAATACAGATTATCAATTAAATATAAATTATATCCGTATGCAACTTTCGCACATTGAACACATCGGCATCGCCGTAAAGAGCATCGAAGAACAGCTTCCCTACTACGAAGGCGTTCTCGGTTTGAAATGTTACAACATCGAAACCGTTGAAGATCAAAAAGTAAAAACCGCTTTCTTGAAAGTGGGACAAACTAAGATTGAGCTTTTGGAGCCAACCAGCGAAGAAAGCGCCGTCGCCAAATTCATCGAAAAACGAGGGGAAGGTATCCACCACATCGCCTATTCCACGCAGGGCGTGGAAGAAGCCCTGCGCGAAGTGGAAGCCAAAGGGGTAAGGCTCATCGACGAACACCCGCGAAAAGGGGCTGAGGGGCTGAACATCGCCTTCCTTCACCCGAAATCCACGGGCAGCGTATTGACTGAACTCTGCGAACACCCGGAATAAATCAAACAAACCAAATCAAATAACAATAAAAACAAGATGAGCATACAACTCGAAAAAGTGAAAGAGCTGATCCAACTGCGTGAAAAAGCTCGTTTAGGTGGTGGCGAAAAAAGAATTGAATCGCAACACAAAAAAGGTAAATTTACAGCTCGCGAACGCATCGCTATGCTGCTCGACGAAGGAAGTTTTGAAGAGTTCGATATGTTTGTGGAACATCGTTCGCAAAACTTCGGAATGGACAAAACCAAATTTTTGGGCGACGGGGTAGTTACCGGATCAGGAACGATAGACGGACGTTTGGTTTACGTTTTCGCCCAAGACTTTCCCGTTTTCGGCGGTTCGCTTTCCGAAACTATGTCACTGAAAATATGCAAAGTGATGGATATGGCGATGAAAATGGGAGCACCCGTCATCGGCATCAACGATTCGGGTGGCGCACGCATACAGGAAGGCGTCAATGCCTTGGCGGGCTACGCCGAAATTTTCCAACGCAACATTCTTGCATCGGGCGTCGTTCCGCAAATTTCGGGGATTTTCGGTCCCTCTGCCGGAGGTGCGGTTTATTCCCCCGCGCTTACCGATTTCACGCTGATGACGGAAGGCACTTCGTATATGTTCCTAACCGGTCCGAAAGTGGTAAAATCGGTTACCGGCGAAGACGTTACGCAAGAACAGCTTGGCGGAGCATCGGTTCACACCACCAAATCGGGCGTTGCCCATTTCTCTGCCGCAACGGAAGAAGAAGGATTGGCTCTCATTCGCAAATTGTTGAGCTATATCCCCCAAAACAATTTGGAAGAAGCCCCCTTGGTGGAAAACGACGATCCAATCAACCGCTTGGACGACGTGCTGAACGAAATTATCCCCGACAGCCCGAACAAACCATACGATATGTATGAAGTTATCGGCGCCATCGCCGACAACGGCGAGTTTTTGGAAGTCCACGCCAACTACGCGAAAAACATCATCGTGGGCTTCGGACGTTTCAACGGACGCTCGGTGGGCATCGTAGCCAACCAGCCGAAATCTTTCGCCGGGGTGCTCGATATTAACGCATCGCGCAAAGCGGCACGTTTTGTTCGCTTCTGCGACGCCTTCAATATCCCCATCTTATCGTTGGTGGACGTTCCGGGCTTCCTTCCGGGAACAGGACAGGAATACGGCGGCGTGATTATCCACGGCGCAAAACTTCTTTACGCCTACGGCGAAGCCACCGTGCCGAAAGTTACCGTAACCCTGCGCAAATCTTATGGAGGCGCACACATCGTAATGAGTTGCAAGCAGTTGCGCGGCGACATCAATTACGCTTGGCCCAGCGCGGAAATTGCGGTTATGGGTGCCGATGGCGCCATCGAAGTGCTGTACGGCAAAGACATCGAGGAAGCTGCCGACGACAAACAGAAGGCAGAAGTAGCCGCCGCGAAGAAGAAAGAATACGAAGACTTGTTCTGCAATCCTTACAACGCGGCGCGATACGGATACATCGACGACGTCATTGAACCGCGCAACACTCGTTTCCGCGTTATCCGCGCATTCGAGCAATTGCGCACCAAGCGCGTTGAGAACCCAGCAAAGAAGCACGACAACCTGCCATTATAAAGACAAAGGATATGATAACGGAAAAATTCTATACCCTTATCCTCGCCGTGGCAATGCTCGCCTTCATCATTTTCGCATTGCGAAAGTGGGGCGGCAGCAAGAAAAAGGCAACCGCCACCAAAGAATCCACCGCGGCGGTTCAAACGCAAGAAGGGATTCCCGGCGAAGTATTGGCAGCCCTGTCGGCAGCCTTGTTCGGGTTGAGTGAAAACCAACACGATGCCGAAAGCGCGGTGCTGACTATCAAATCGTTCAATCAGAGCAATTCGCCGTGGGGTTCGAAAAGCCTGACGTTGAAACGCGCACCGCACAAATAATTTCCAATTAAAAATAAATCCGAAAAAAAAAATTCAGATATGAAAGAATTTAGTTATAAAATAAATGGGAACCCATACAAAGTCGTAGTGAACAACACGACAGACGACACGGTTGAACTTGAAGTGAACGGCACCGCCTACACCGTGGAAGTGGAAGCCAAAACTTCGTCGAAACCTGCCGTAACCGTCAAACGTCCAGCAGCCCCGATAGCCGCCGCACCCGTAGTACAAAAAGCTGCCCCCGCCGCACCGGCGGCGGCAGGCGCGAACACCGTTCAGTCGCCTCTTCCAGGTGTCAT
>JAISYO010000120.1 GCA_031269865.1 Dysgonamonadaceae bacterium
TTTGCCGTTTTCATATTCCGTCCCTACGGGACAACGTAAAGGGGGATTCCATTGTTTCTACCCATATCACGTCCCTATCGGGACGACTATTAGGGGAAAAGATGAGGATAATCATAAAATTTAAACAGCTTCTTATATAAAATTGTAACTTTGTGTCGAAAAAAATTTTTTTTATGGCAGAAAAAAAGTCGTATGTCTTTCAAGTTCGTCCTCATCACGTTGATTTTCAGAGCAATGTTACCCTGGATTCCTTGGTTGGTTTTTTCCTTGGTGCAGCCGAGCGCAATGCCGACGAGTTCGGGTTCGGGCTGCTGAATCTTCAAGAACGCAACTACACCTGGGTGTTGTCGCGTTTCGTGTTGGAAATGAGCCGTATGCCTGTCGATACGGAACTGCTTCGCATTGAAACGTGGATTCAGGACGTGAACGTTACGTTTACCACTCGTGTGATGCAGGTTTCGGACGAGAGCGGGCAGGTTATCGGTCATGCAAGCACTTCGTGGGCTATGTTGGATATGGACACGCGCCAGAGCGTGTTGCTGAATACGATCCCCGAACTGAACGCATACAGGGTGGGGGACGACATTCCGCTTGGTGTCCCCACGCGCATTCCCAACGTGAAGGGGGAAATCGAAAACACTTTCAAGGTAAAATACAGCGATATAGATATAAATCGGCACGCCAATACGATGCACTACATACAGTGGATCGAAGATTGTTTCTCGATTGATTATTACGCCGGACACCGTTTGAAACGCTTCGAAATCAATTTCCTGAGGGAACTTGTTTTCGGCGATGGCGGCGACGTTTATCGTGAGACGAAAGCCGAAAACGACTTTTTATTTCAAATCGTGGCGCACGAAAAAGGAAAGGTCTGCCGCGCACGAATGTTGTTTGAAGAAATCTAAAAAGGGGGCTGTCTCAAAAGCCCGAAAAGGGACGTCGTCATTGCGGGCTTGACCCGCAATCTCCTGATGACAAGGCAGTATTTTTCAAGAGGAATAAGGTTTTTTAAAAATACGGGGTTCTGCCGGTGTGCCAACGCTCTGCGCGTTCATTTTTCGAGCTTCCCCAAAATCGCGGAAGAGATAAAATCGGCGGCGTTCACGTTTAGTCCGCCCCCCATCACGAGCATATCGGCGCGTTCCCGCGACGGACGGATAAATTCCTCGTGCATCGGGCGCACGGTTTTGTAGTAGCGTGCGATCACGTCCTGCGCCGTCCTGCCACGCGATTCCATATCGCGCTCGATGATGCGCGAAAGCCGATGATCGGCATCTACTTCGAGGTATAGGCGCATATCCATCTCTTTGCAGAGCGGAAGATGGGTGAGAATGAGGATTCCCTCGATCAACAAGATCTGTTTAGGCTCAACGTGAATCGTTTCGGGTTGGCGCGTACAAGAGAGGTACGAATAGGTGGGGGTTTCAATGGCGTTGCCGTTTTTCAATTGCATCACGTGGTTCAGCATCAAGTCCCATTCAATCGAATCGGGGTGATCGAAATTCAGTGCACGCCGTTGTTCCATAGGCAGGTGGCTGCTGTCTTTGTAATACGAATCTTGCGACAGCAACGAAATTTGATCGTAAGGAACACGTTCCAAAATGGAATTTACCAAGGTTGTTTTCCCCGATCCCGATCCTCCGGCAATGCCAATGACTAACACGGTGATTATCCCCCCTTTCTTAGAAGCTGTAAAATTTAAACAGCTTCTTAACTGATTAATGCTTACTCATATAATTGAGAATCGGCTCGATATTGAAGTACAACCCGCCGATTCCAAATTGGTTGCTTGCTACGGACAAGTAGTTTTCTTTCTTCAAGATTTTGTTTTCCCCACCGAAGCGGTAGCCCATATAACCCAGCAAATCGAATTCGTGCCCGATTCTGATGACGTAGAAGGGGCTTTTTTTATCCACGCCTTCCCCCGAACTGACAATCGCGTCGAACACAATTCTTTTCTTGACGACGTTCGCAATATATCCAGCCACATTGTCTTCTTGGGCATACACAAACAGTTGGGCTTCCAACGCCCTCAGGCTGAATGGATCGTCTTTCAGTATTTCGTCTGCCTGAGCCAAAATCAGCGGGTAGTCTTCCTTGCCGAACTGTTGCTTGGCGAGCAAAGCGGCGAGTTTGTTGTTCAATTCGGGATTGTCCACGCCTTTGTATTGGGGTTGAAATGCAAAACCGTAATACAAATGGCGTTTCTCTTCGAGCGTCAGGGTTGAGTCGGCTGCTTGGTAACGCTGCATCAACTTCGGGAAATAGTAGGGCGAAGACGCATCGTTGGAAGCCTTTTCGATTTGTTTGTAATTGGGCTTGGTAAAAAATTCGTCGTCCGCCTGTTGCGCATAGGTGTTGATTCCCACGAAGGGAAACAGCAGAAAGAAAAGAATCGTTTTTTTCATATTTAGAAACTGTTTAAATTTTAGCGAACTATTTTATTCTTTATCATTTATTGTTTTCCCGAAACGCTTACGCCGTTGTCAATCTTGCCGATAAGCCCTTGTAAAACGCTTCCGGGACCGAGTTCCACAAATTCGGCGGCGCCGTCGGCAATCATCTGCCGAACCGATTGCGTCCATTTTACCGGCGCCGTCAGTTGAGCCACCAAATTGGCTTTGATGGTGTCGGGCTTTGTTTCGCCCAGGGTCGAAACATTTTGATACACAGGGCAGCTTGGCGCGGAAAAAATCGTCGATTCTATGGCTTTCGACAATTCTTCGCGGGCAGGTTCCATCAACGGGGAATGGAATGCGCCGCCCACCTTCAACGGAAGGGCGCGTTTAGCCCCCGCTTCCTTCAATTTTTCGCAAGCGGCTTCGATGCCCGGAATCGAGCCGGAAACAACCACTTGCCCCGGACAGTTGTAATTGGCAGGGATAACCACCTCGTCGATGGACGCGCACACTTCTTCCACTTTTTCATCGGGCAAACCGAGTACGGCAGCCATCGTGGACGGATTTTTTTCGCAAGCCTTCTGCATAGCGATGGCGCGTTTGTAAACCAATTTCAAGCCGTCCTCGAAGGACAATGCTCCGGCAGCCACCAACGCCGAAAATTCCCCCAGCGAGTGTCCGGCAACCATATCGGGCTTGAAATCGTCGCCCAATGTTTTTGCCAGGACAACCGAATGTAAAAAGATAGCGGGTTGCGTTACCCGTGTTTGACGAAGATCTTCGTCGGTTCCGGCGAACATTAAATCGGTAATGCGGAATCCGAGAATCTCGTTGGCGTATTCAAAAAGTTCTTTCGCTAATGGCGATGTTTCGTATAAATCTTTTCCCATACCCACAAATTGTGCGCCTTGACCGGGAAAAACAAAGGCTTTCTTCATAAAAAGTAAATTCTGTTTTCTGTTTTAACTAAAATAGGGCTTGTATTGTTCAGCGTTTGTTCCCTTTTTCTCTAATTTCCTTGCGGCGAATTTTTCCGCTGATGGTTTTTGGCAATGCGTCCACAAATTCAATTACCCTTGGGTATTTGTAAGGGGCGGTAACCTTTTTCACGTGTTCCTGAATTTCAAGGATCAACTCGTTGCCGGCTTTCGGTTTGTATTCTTCCGCCAACACGATGGTTGCCTTGACGATTTGCCCGCGAATCTCATCGGGAACCCCGGTAATGGCACATTCAACAACCGCCGGGTGCGTCATCAACGCGCTTTCCACCTCGAAGGGACCGATGCGGTAGCCGGAACTCTTTATCACGTCGTCGGTGCGCCCGATGAACCAATAATATCCGTCCTCGTCGCGCCATGCGATGTCGCCCGTGTGATAGACTTGATCGTGATAGACTTGTGTCGTGAGCGCCTCGTCGCGATAATACTTCATAAATAAGCCGAGCGGATAACCGCCGCTTGTGTCGATGACGATTTCGCCCTCTTGTCCGTCTTCCACGGCTTGTCCGTTGTAATCGACCAGCTTCATGTCGTACATGGGGTTCATCACGCCCATGGAACCGGGTTTGGATCGTACCCACGGAAATGTTATGATGATGGCTCCCGTTTCGGTTTGCCCGAAAGCCTCTTTGATGTGTATCCCGGTTTTTTCATAAAACGTGTCGAAAACCGAGGGGTTCAGGGCTTCCCCTGCCGTGGTGCAGTATTCAAGGGCGGAAAGATCGTATTTGGACAAATCTTCGCGGATCATAAACCGATAGATTGTCGGGGGGGCGCAAAACGAGGTAACTTTGTACTTGGACAACATTGCGAGCATCTCGTCCGGGGCAAACCTGCCGTCGAAATCGTAAATGAAAATGCTCGCGCCGGCAATCCATTGTCCGTAAATTTTGCCCCACACGGCTTTTGCCCACCCGGTATCGGCGACAGTCAGATGACGGCTTCCGGCGTGCAGGTTGTGCCAGAATTTGGCAGTGACGATGTGCCCGAGCGGATAAGTGAAGTTGTGGATTACCATTTTGGGCAGTCCTGTCGTCCCCGACGTGAAATAGAGCAGCATGGTGTCGTCGTTGTCGTTTACGAGGGCAGGGTTCTTGAACGGCGCGGCATTTTCCACGTTTTTGTGAAAATCGACCCAGCCCTTGGGGACGTTCTCGCCCACCAAAATGCGGTGTTGCACGGTGGGCGACTTCGGCATGGACGTGTCGATGTGGCGGATCAAGGTTTTTTCTTCGGTTGCCACAATCGCTTTGATGCTCGCCGCGTTGTTGCGGTATATAAAATCCTTATCGGTCAGAAGATGGGTGGCAGGAATGGCGACAGCCCCTATTTTGTGAAGGGCGATGATGGCGTACCAAAATTCGATGTTCCGTTTCAACACCAACATAACCATATCGCCTTTGCCGATGCCGAGCGATTGGAAAAACGAAGCGGTTTTGTCCGAAATGGACTTCAATTCGCCAAAAGAAACGTTGCGATGCGCCCCTTTGTCGTTTGTCCAGCAGAGGGCTTCTTTGTCGGGATTGGTTCGCGCCCATTCGTCCACGACATCGTATGCGAAATTGAAATTTTTTGGGACGATTATTTCAAAGTTGTCCACAAAATCCTGATAAGAAGTGTATTCTGTTCGTTTTAAAAATTTTTCTAACATAACAACCTGTTTGCAATTTTTGAGAATGGTTTGTTGTTTGTGGGTTAAGTGTTGATGATCGCAGCCAAAAATTTTACCGGCTTCCCATGCATCGCTTTCATTCCGTGAGGAAGCGACGAGTTGAAATAGATGCAGTCGCCCTCGTTGAGAATCATTTCCTTGCCGTTGTAATAAAACGAAAGGCTTCCTTCGAGGATAAAATTAAACTCTTGCCCCGGGTGTATGTTCTCGAAATAATTGGCGCCTTCGGGCTTGGGTGCTACGGTAACGATAAAAACTTCCGCCGCGTTGTCGGTAAACCCTGCGGTAAGCGATTGATATTTATAAGCCGACACGCGCTCGACGACCGGACCTTTGTCCTTCCGGGTAATGAAATACGAATTCATCTTCGGCTCTGAGCCGAACATCAGCACCGCGACATCTATCCCGAACTCTTTTTCCATTCGTTTCAGCAACGAGAGGGATATGTCTTTCGTTCCTTTTTCGTATTCGATGATGTCTTCCGCCGTGGTTTCCAACCGCGTTGCCATCTCTTGCGGGGAAAGGTTGAGCGCGTCGCGCAGCCCTTTGATTCGTTCACCAACTTGCTTTAAATCTGTCGTCATAATCCGTATAGTTTTTATACGCTGCAAAGGTAGGTATTTTTTTGCTGTTTTGTCGATTTTTTTAAGAAACAGTGAAAATTTTATTGTGAAACGGTTTCGATAAGATTGAAACAACCGCTAAATCGGGCTTCGGTCCTATGGGAAAAAAGAAAAGGGGACTTGCTTTTTCTCATAAGTCCCTCTCTCTCAGCCGTCGGGGTAAGACGATTCGAAGGTCTGGCCACACGCCCCCCCCCCCGGAAAGAAAATTTAATGTATAAATCTTTGCAAATTCTTTTATTTACAGTTATTTATAAAATTGAATATATGGCAAGTTACAAATTTGTGCTTTTTTCGGGCAGCTGAAAAATAGTTTTTGCTTTTTCCGTCAGTTGTCGTGGTGGATAAATGTGTAACAATGAAAAAGCAGTCAGGAGCCAACCTGAAATGGAAAGTATTGCGTTTGGAATTTGTTTTAATGCCGGCTGTCCGTCAAGGTCGTAAGTTACAGTTTCTCTAAGTGCCGGAAGTAATGACAAGAAAAGAAAAATTAGTCCGAAAATTGTCCCAATAATTGCAATGTAAAAGTTGGTCGTCCACCAATAATTTAGTTTGTTGTTAAGCCGAATAGGAAGTCCTGCAATTAAGCAAACAAAAATTGTCAAGCCCGAAAGTATGAGTGCAAAAATTGGTTGGAAAACGAAAAGTCCAAGAAGTCCGTCAAAACCAAAGTCGTTGTCAAGAAGCGCAAAAACCATATAAATACAGAAAGTCGCAATGAATGTCAAAGCGATTTGAAGTCCTAATATCAATATGGTAATTGCTCTGTTCACGCTGTCGTCTTAAAGTTGCCTATAATGGTTCGGGGCTTGGCGCAGGTGGCGGGACACGAATGTTCGCACGGGTAAGAAACTTGCGAAGTCGCACAAATGCTTCTGCGAGCCTGCACCGACACTTATGCCAAAGGCATTGTTATGGGCTGGTTTATTTCTGTTTGTTTTCAATGAGAATTAATTCTAATGAATTGAAAATCTTATACATTTCCGTTATACCCGTTTTAATGTTGTCGAAGGAAAATTCGCCTAAATTTTTAGCGTTTACTATGGCAGTTGGCAGATTGGGTTTGAGCTTTTGGTAAATATTTTGTCGAGAGTTCTTGTAGTATTTTTCCGTCTTTTCGTAATCTGCCAAATGCTTTCTTACAGATTTTTCTAATTTTTCATAACTCGAAAAATGCTTTGACGTTTGTTCAAAATGCAGTAAAAACCAATATTCTAAACAGGGATTGTTGACAACAATAATTATTTTATCGTTTTTCTTAGTCTTGTTATACAGTTCTTTAAATTCTTGTAAAGGAGTTTTATTCCCCTTTTTTGCTTCCTGTGTTTCTTTCAAAATGGTGTCGAAATCAATTATCCAAAATACCTTTTCGCTTTCTTCTGTAAGCGTTTCCACTATTGCAAATTGGTCTTGCAACTTTTTCTTTTGCGGTAGTTTCGGTTCTAAATTAATATTTAATGCTTTGTGTTGTTTCAATAATTGTAAATACCACAGTTCACATTTGCCATCAACGACAAATGAAAAAACCGATTTCTTTTGCGATATTTCCCTACTTTTTCTCATCACTCTCAATCTCAATATAGTAATCGTTCAAATTAGGGACTCCTCCCAATTTCCCCAATTTATAAGCATTCAGGATATTTGTCGTATCGCGAATTACTTTTGTATCAAAATCGGCAAGAGAATAGAGTTCTGTTGCACAATTTTCGTTGTTTTTATCTGTAATCCATATTGCATCGTTACGGAAAATGTCTTTGTTGTTCAAAATTTCACGATTATGGGTTGTTGCTATGATTTGTGATTTTTGGGAATTTGCCAAAAACGACAGCAAAAAATGGACGAATAAATCGGGGTGCAAAGAAGATTCGAGTTCGTCAATCGGGAATAGAACAGAGTCTTTAATAAGTGTGCATAGAGCTCCTGCAAAACCATAATATCTTTGTGTCCCCTGAGATTCCATATTGAGGGCAAGGAAATATGGTTTGTCATTTATCCTATGTTCAAACTCAACATTTTCGGTGGATATTTGCTTGTCTGATATAATGCGAAATTCTCTATCTTTATCATTATCCCTTTTGTAAAATCGTTCGGGATTTTCGATAAAATCATTAATGTCAGATATTTCAATAATTTCTTTTTTTATCAATATATTCGAGATATTAAAATCGGCTTTTTTAAGAATTTGTACCAAGGCTTCTTTGTTTTGGTCGCTACTTAGCATCTTTTTTAATTCTTTGCTAAGATTGGATTGGGGATTAATCAGCGTGTTCAAATAATCGCTAAACCAATTCAAAATATTTATAAACTCCTCAATATCTATATTTGTCTTTAAAAAACCTCCTAAAACAGTATTGTTCCAAAGCGTATTGTTTTCAAGAGTTTCTTCCGCACTTTTTGAAATTTTTACTTTATTGCCAAATTCAATTTTCGTGAATTTATTTTGCAAATCCGTTGTGCGTTTAAAAATATTGGATTTTTTAGGATTATAAGAATATAATTCTTCTCTGGTAATCGCTTCTTTATTTAATTCCACTTGATACAAATAGCGTACATTATTTTGAATAAATTCAATTTCAAAAAAGGTATTTTGGCGTGGAGTGTTATCGTCAAAAAGAAACGGTTCGAAGTCAAACGTTTGTGTTTTTTGATTTTTAGGTTTCAAAATAAGAGTACGCAAAAAATCCAACGCTTTCAGGATTGTAGTTTTTCCCGAAGCGTTTGCGCCATAAATCAACCCTAATTTTAGCAATCGCAGACCATTTGTATTAATTACATAATAATCTTCCAAATGTTCGGATTTGTCAGCTTCAAAAGAGAGAGTTTGTTTGTCTTTTATTGAGCCGAAATTCTGAATACTGAAGTTTACAAGCATATCTTTGTATTTTTGCAATTTAATTGCAAAAATACAAAGATATTTCTAATTATGAAATAATAAATATTTTATTTATGTAAATTATTTACAGAAAATTTCGTATCCTGAAATTTTATACCTCCTCTAATCGCAATCGAACTTGCCATTCCTGTTTTCTTTTCGGAATCATATCCTTCATAATATGTATATTCTGCATTTTGCAAATTGAATCCAACAAGGAAGTATAAATGATTGATAATATAAAGCATCTGTATAGCGAAATCCCACACCTGCTCCAAGTGACAAATAATCGTTGAATCTATAACCATTAATCATTCCTATTTCGAAAGAACTTTTGGTAAATTTATCAAGCCCTATCGAAGCTCCTAACTCTATAGATTTTTCATAACCAATTTGAGCTTTAACTGAAAACAAGACACTCATTAATAGAGGCATTAAAAATAACTTCTTCATATTCATTTGTTTTTTAACTTATGCCTCCACTTATGGCTTTCGGTTTCTCCGTTGTGCAATGGGCTGTGCTCAAACTTGCCCACAACGGTTTCGGGTATTGCCGAAGGCGGGGATTTTTAGCACAAAAGTTCAATCGAATTACTGATGTTGAGCCTTGCACAAATGTCCAATCGAAGCTGTTCAGCCCCACTTTTGGCGATACCTTGTTAGGCGCATACTGCTTGTTCGTCAGCTTCTTTTCGTTACGCTTATCCAAGATTTGTCAAAGCCCAACGCCTTCAAAATGTCTTCTTTGTTTAGCGTTTCAGGTTCTTTAATCTTGATAAGTAAACTGTCTTCTGGAATTTCTTCCACAATAGTAAACTGTGAACCGTGAGGTTGCCAAGTAAAACGATGTGCTGTCGTTGATTTTTCAATGCCACGAAGATTGCCGTTTTTATTCCACTCCCAAACAAATAATTCTGGGTCGTAACGAATGGTGTCAAATTCAAAAACTACAACTTCTGTCAAATCGTTAGACTTTACCAAAACAACAGTTCTGAGGTTTTGAAATTTTTCTCTAACTGCCGAAACTCTTTCGTTCCAAATTTCTAAAACAGATTGTCCAACCGCATTTGGGTCGTGATGAGTATCAATTGTTTCGCCAAATGAATAAACTGGCGAATTACGTCCTGAAATTAATCTGACTTTCTTTTGTGTTGCTGGGTTTGTAGCTTTAACGGTTTTTGCTCCCCAAGCTGTATTGCCAAGAATAATATCGTCAAGTCCAACATTTGATGGTTTCCATTCTGCACCAATGCAAGTTGCAAAAATGGCTTCAAATTCCGAACCTTAAAGTATTGCTTTGCCTTTTGATGCAAGTAAATACACTAATTCTTTTCCAAGTATAAAAGGAAAATCTTTGGGGAATTCGTTTAGCGG
>JAISYO010000121.1 GCA_031269865.1 Dysgonamonadaceae bacterium
TTTGCCGTTTTCATATTCCGTCCCTACGGGACAACGTAAAGGGGGATTCCATTGTTTCTACCCATATCACGTCCCTATCGGGACGACTATTAGGGGAAAAGATGAGGATAATCATAAAAATTTATTACCTTGCCCCTTTCTCTGCCTTAAATTGAGGGATTATTCCTAAAAAAGTCCGAAAGAACACAATTTATACGCGGAAAAGAAGTAATTTAGCGGAAAAAATAAATAAATGGTTAATCGAATGGTAGATACGGTGCGTGTCCATTGTGTGGACACAAACGAATATAAAGACGTGCCGATGGGTTCGTCGCTGTTGGAGTTGATGGACGTTTTTGGAGTGAAAAGGAGTTCCAAAATCGTTCACGCGAAAGTCAATAACAAGCCCGAGTCGCTCGCGTTCAGGGTTTTCCGCCCCCGCAACATCGAATACGTGGATTTGAGTTCCTCGTCGGGAATGCGCACCTACGTGCGTTCGCTCTGTTTCGTGTTGGCAAAAGCCGTGAACGATACTTACCCCGAAGCAACGGTTTATTTCGAGCACGCCATATCGAAAGGCTATTATTTCAGGATAAAACACGCCGAAAAAATAACGCCCGATATGTTGGCGCGGATCGAGGAAAAGATGCGCGGCATCGTCGCCGCCGACTTGCCTTTTATCTCGCACGAGGTGGAAACCGCCGATGCCGTGTTGCGTTTTCGCGAGCAGGGAATGGAGGACAAGGCATTGCTGTTGGAAACTTCCGACTCGGTGTATTCGCGTTATTTTGAGTTAGATGGCTATATCGACTATTTTTACAGCCAACTTACGCCATCGACAGGCTACCTGACGGTTTTCGGCATCGAACCCTACAACGGCGGTTTTCTGTTGCGCGTGCCCAAACGCACGGATCAGGACGAGTTGGAGCCGGTGGAACGGCAGGACAAATTGCTCGGCGCGTATCGCGAACACCACCATTTCCTTCGCATCGTGGGGCTGAACAACGTGGGCGATCTGAACGATGCCAAACGCCAAAACCGTATGTCGGAAGTGATTCAGATTTCCGAGGCGTATCAAGACAAAAAAATCGACGAAATCAGTTCCGAAATTACCCGCAGGTTCAACGAGGGCGTGCGCGTGGTGCTTATTTCTGGACCCTCGTCGTCGGGGAAAACCACCTTCCGCAAACGCCTCGAAGTGCAGTTGATGGTAAACCTGCTGAAACCCGTCGGCATCTCGCTCGACAATTATTTCATCGATCGCGATCAAACGCCCTTGGACGAGTTCGGGGAAAAAGATTACGAATCGCTCTACGCACTCGATTTGAAGTTGTTTGACGAGCACGTGCTGGAATTGTTGAAAGGCGAAGAAATCAATCTTCCCACCTATAATTTCCAAACGGGGAAGCGCGAAAACAAGGGGCATAAATTGCGCATCGACGACAACAATATCATCATCGTGGAAGGAATCCACGCGCTGAACCCCAAGCTGACGGAACACATTCCCGCCCACAACAAAGTCAGTATCTACGTGTCCGCGCTCACGTCCATTTCGCTCGACGATCACAATTGGATTTCGGCATCCGACAACCGCTTGTTGCGCCGCATCGTGCGCGATTACCGCTACCGCAATTACTCGGCGATAGAAACCATTTCGCGTTGGGACAGCGTGCGCCGCGGCGAAGACAAATGGATTTTCCCCTTTCAAGAGAACGCCGACGTAATGTTCAATTCGGCAATGATTTACGAATTGGCTGCCATTCGCCGCCACGCCGAACCCATCTTGCAACAAGTGCCGCGCAAGGTGCCGGAATACACCGAGGCGGACAGGCTGTTGAAATTCCTGAGCTATTTCAATTACATTACCGATCGCGAATTGCCGCCGACGTCGTTGCTGAGGGAATTTTTGGGCGGCAGCAGTTTTAGGTATTAAAAATATTTATTAACAGAAGAAAATGAACGAAGAAATAAAAAATAACGCACCCGAAAACAACAAACCCCTTTCGGGCGACTTAGGGGAGGGTAGGGACGTCATTTGCGCCATTTCCACCCCTGCCGGCGTGGGCGGCATTGCCATTGTCCGTCTGTCGGGCAAAGGGGCGGTGGCGGTGGCGGATTCGATTTTCAAATCGCCCACGGACAAAAAATTGGCGGAGCAAAAAGCCAACACGCTTCATTTCGGGCAGATTGTGGAAAACGAAAATGTTATCGACGAAGTGTTGGTGTCGGTTTTTCACGCGCCACATTCGTTTACCGGCGAAGAAAGCGTGGAAATTTCCTGCCACGGCTCGCTGTTCGTACAGCAAAAAATCCTGCAACTGCTGATTGAAAAGGGTTGCCGTTTGGCAACGGCAGGCGAATTTACGCAACGTGCGTTTTTGAACGGCAAGATGGATTTGTCGCAGGCGGAGGCGGTTGCCGATTTGATTGCCTCGCAAAGTGCTGCTTCCCATCGACTTGCGATAAGCCAAATGCGCGGCGGTTTTTCTTCGGAGCTGAAATTTTTGCGCGAGAAACTGCTCGATTTCGTGTCGCTCGTGGAGTTGGAACTCGATTTTTCGGAAGAAGACGTGGAGTTTGCAAACCGCAGCAAACTTTTCGATTTGGCGAATGAAATTGAAGGGAAAATAAGTCGTTTGGCAAACTCTTTTGAGTTTGGAAATGTGCTGAAAAATGGCATTCCCGTTGCGCTCGTCGGCGAAACAAACGTCGGAAAATCAACGCTGTTGAACCTTTTGTTGAACGAGGAAAAAGCCATTGTGTCCAACATTCACGGCACAACTCGCGACGTTATCGAGGATAGCATTAACATTCAGGGGATTACCTTCCGATTTATTGACACGGCTGGAATCCGAAAAACCGCCGACACAATTGAAAATATGGGCATCGAGCGCACTTTCGAGCAGATAGAGAAAGCGTCAATCGTGCTTTGGCTTGTCGATAGCACAAGCGTTTCGGAACATATCGAGTGGCTGACTGAAAAAATTTTGAAACGAGCCGAACGCAAAAAAACCATATTGATTTTCAATAAAATAGACAAACTTTCGGGCGAAGATTTAGAAATCCTCAACGAACTTTTTTCGCCTTTCGATTGCGAGAAAATCAAAATTTCCGCCAAAAAACGATTGAACACGGAATTGTTGCAAAAAGCGTTGATTGACGCCGCACAAATGCCCCAAATTTCCGCAAATGACGTGATAATAACCAATGTCCGTCATTACGAGACGTTACAAAACGCCCAAACCGCCATTTCCCGCGTGCTCGACGGATTAAACAAACACCTTTCGGGCGACTTCCTCGCGCAAGACATTCGCGAATGTATGTTTTACCTCGGCGAGATTACCGGACAAATATCCACGGATGAGGTGTTGGAACATATTTTTTCGAAGTTTTGCATAGGGAAATAGCCCCAAAAATCAACCATAAGAGAGATATAAATTACTTATACGCAGTAATTTATATCTATTTTGTTGATAACTTTTCTATCATTATCTATTGTTTTTTACAGATATTTTGCGTGATTTTATATCGCATTTGTACCACAGTGGTACAAGCAAAGGAAGTGGAAAGCCGGAAACTGCTACGCTGAAATGCAGGATAATTGATTTTTTTCACTACTTTTGCGCCGTATAATAATTTGTAAAAAAAGGACATAGTATATGGCAAAAATAAATGTAAAAAACACGGAAGTAACCGTAATTCAACTAAACGGCGTTGATTATATTTCGCTGACCGATATTG
>JAISYO010000046.1 GCA_031269865.1 Dysgonamonadaceae bacterium
TCGTGTTTTGCGCCCTGAACGGCAAATACGCAGGGTACGTGTTGGTGGCGGACGAGCCGAAAGCCGATGCCGCAGAAGCCGTAAAATCGCTGAACGACTTGGGAATGAAACAAATCGTGATGCTTTCGGGCGACAAACAAGCCATCGTTTCGGGCTTGGCTGAAAAGTTGGGCATCGCGGAAGCCCACGGCGATTTGTTGCCGGAAGGCAAGGCAAGGCACATCGAACGTTTGAAGAAAAACCCTGCCAACAGCGTGGCGTTCGTGGGCGACGGCATCAACGACGCCCCGGTGCTCGCCCTCAGCGACGTCGGTATCGCGATGGGTGGTTTAGGTAGCGATATGGCGATCGAAACCGCCGACGTGATCATTCAAACCGACGAGCCGGGGAAAATTGCCATCGCGATAAAAATTGGCGAAGCCACACGGAAAATCGTTGTGCAGAACATCACGTTGGCATTTGCCATCAAACTGATTATCTTGACATTGGGCGCGGCAGGATTGGCTTCGTTGTGGGCTGCCGTCTTTGCCGACGTGGGCACCGCCCTGATCGCCATTTTCAATGCGATACGCATTTTGAAGATGAGATTTTGAAAACGTTTGGGCGTTTGTTTTTTGCCCCTTAGGGCATTCACATCAATAGAATGGGATACCCCCCGAAACCAATTCCCCGTAGGGGATACACAAATTCAATTACGAATTTTGTATATCCCCTACGGGGAAAGGTGTATATAGGCGTTTGCGTTTCTATTGATATACAACACCTACGGCGTAGGAATGACGGGACGGAAGGGGGGAATTCAATTAAAATTTAAACAGTTTCTAAATCTTCTTCTATTTTACAACCATTCAACGCATCATAACCATTTTTTGACGGATTGAAAATGCAAATTGTATCATTTTGAGAAGTTATTCCCCAAATTGTTTCCCCAAAAGCGTTTTCTTCTTTTAGCCAAGTTCGCATCAAACTTTTGAGTTTTTGTTCGAATTTAAAAACACTCTTAATTCTTAATTTTCAATTCTCAATCAATTATCGCTTCCACCAATTCATCGAGCGTGAATCCGGCAAAAAATTCCGATACCGGAATGCGGGATAGCGCGTTACCAACGTCCCCTGCGGTGTATTTTACCCCTTTCAGGGCATTTTCCACCACCGACAAATCGCTGTTGTTCCCGAAAAACGTGCCGTAGAACTTAATGTCTTCGACAACCGAATTTTTTACCGAGGCGAGAACCTGCACTTTTCCGGCGTTGAAACGTGTCTTTCGCGTGATATTGAACTGCGGCGAACGTCCGTAATTCCATTCCCACGAGGAAAATTTCTCGTGGCTGTTTTTCTCTATTTCAGTAAGTTCCGCCTCGCCGAAAACGTATTCCGTCATTTCGGGGAACTTCCTTTTCACGTGACGCAAAATGGCAGCGGAAAATTCTTTCACGCCAATTTTTTCCGGCAGGTAGGGCAAAATGTTCGTTACCTCGCTGCGAACCGACTTCACGCTTTTCGACTCGATGAAATTTTTGGGTATTTCCAAGGCTTTCGACAAGACAGACAAATCAGTGTCGAACAAAATGCAACCGTGGTGCATAACGCGCCCCTTTATGTGGGCTTGGGCATTGCCACAAATCTTCTTTTCCCCGATAACCAAATCGTTGCGTCCCGTGAAACGCGCTTCCACGCCCAACTCTTTCAAGGTTTCGATGACGGGTTCCGAAAATGTTTTGAAATCGAACTCGCTGCCTTTTTCTTCGTTGGATATAATGGTGTAGTTCAGGTTGTTCAAATCGTGGTAAACCGCGCCACCGCCCGAAATCCGCCGCACGACGTGGATAGCGTTTTCGCTCACGTATTGCGAATTGACTTCTTCGATGGTGTTTTGGTGCCTGCCCACGATAATGGACGGCTCGTTGATCCACAACATAAAAACTTTGTTGTGCTTCAACAACTTTTTGAAGCAATACTCTTCCATCGCAATGTTGTATTGCGGTTTGGTTGATTGGCTGACAATATAAATCATCGGCATGTGCTGTTTTTTTATCTTTTTTCGGCTACAAAGATAGGCAGAATTTGTTTATCATCGCTTCACAAATATAATAATGAAGGTGTTTTTCCCCCTTTCTCGTTTCAAAAAAAAATCCGTCAGAATGTCATAAAATCTGACAGCTTCCGGTTTTGGCACAACATTTGATGATTGTATGGAAACGAAGAAATATAAACTAAAAACAAGATAACAATATGGGAAAAATAATTGGTATAGACTTGGGTACGACGAACTCTTGCGTAGCCATAATGGAAGGCAACGAACCCGTTGTAATCCCCAACAACGAAGGAAAACGCACCACCCCCTCGGTGGTCGCATTTATGGAAAACGGCGAAAGGAAAGTGGGCGATCCCGCTAAACGTCAGGCGATAACCAACCCCCACAATACCGTATATTCCATCAAGACTTTTATGGGCGAAACCTTCGATCAGGTGCAGAAAGAAATCTCGCGCGTTCCTTACAAGGTGGCTCGCGGCGACAACAACACGCCTCGCGTGGACATTCGCGGACATTTGTATTCCCCGCAGGAAATCTCGGCTATCGTCTTGCAAAAGATGAAACAAACCGCCGAAGATTACCTCGGACAAGAAGTGAAAGAAGCCGTGATTACCGTACCCGCCTATTTTAGCGACGCGCAACGGCAAGCCACCAAAGAAGCCGGGGAAATCGCGGGCTTGAACGTCCGCCGTATCGTGAACGAACCTACCGCCGCGGCATTGGCTTACGGACTCGATAAAAAGAACAGCGACTCGAAAATTGCCGTCTTCGACTTGGGCGGCGGCACCTTCGATATTTCCATTCTCGAATTGGGCGACGGCGTGTTTGAAGTGAAATCCACGAATGGCGATACGCACCTCGGCGGCGACGATTTCGACCACCGCATCATCGACTGGCTTGCCGACGAATTTCAAAAAGACGAAGGCGTGGATTTGCGCAAAGATCCGATGGCGTTGCAACGCTTGAAAGAAACCGCCGAAAAAGCAAAAATAGAGCTTTCGAGCACGAGCAGCACCGAAATCAACCTGCCCTACATTATGCCGGTAAACGGTGTGCCCAAACACTTGGTTAAGACTTTAACCCGCGCCAAATTCGAACAGCTGGTGGACGATTTGTTGCAGAAATGTATCCAACCCTGCCAACAGGCTCTGAAAGATGCCGGGCTGACGGCTTCCGATATGAACGAGGTTATCCTCGTGGGCGGTTCTACCCGTATCCCCGCAGTTCAGGCTTTGGTTGAAAAATTATTCGGCAAAACGCCATCGAAAGGCGTAAACCCCGACGAAGTGGTTGCCGTTGGCGCCGCAATACAAGGCGCGGTGCTTACCGGGGAAGTAAAAGATGTGCTGTTGCTCGACGTAACCCCGCTTTCGCTCGGCATCGAAACGATGGGCGGTGTGATGACGCGCTTAATCGACGCGAACACCACCATTCCAACCAAAAAATCGGAAGTGTTCTCTACGGCAAGCGACAACCAACCCTCGGTTCAGATTAACATATTGCAGGGCGAACGCTCGCTGGCACGCGACAACAAACAAATCGGCGTGTTCAACCTCGACGGCATTCCACCCGCACCGCGTGGCATTCCTCAGATTGAAGTTACCTTCGATATTGATGCCAACGGTATCCTCAACGTGTCGGCAAAAGACAAGGCGACGGGCAAAGAACAACGTATCCGCATCGAAGCATCTTCCGGATTGAGCGACGACGAAATCAAACGTATGAAGGAAGAAGCCGCCGCCAACGCCGAATCGGACAAGAGGGAAAAAGAACGCATCGACAAGCTCAATCAGGCTGACAGCATGATTTTCCAAACCGAGAAACAGTTGAAAGATCTCGGCGACAAAATTCCCGCCGACAAAAAAGCCCCGATCGAAACGGCATTGAACAAACTGAAAGAAGCCCACAAAGCGCAGGATCTCAACGGCATTGATGCCGCGACTACTGAATTGAACACCGCGTTCCAAGCCGCTTCGCAAGATATGTACAACGCAGCCAACGCCCAAGGCGCAGGTGCCGCCGGCGGCGAAACAGGCGGACAACAATCGCAAAGCAACAACCAAGGCGAAGACGTAACGGATGTGGATTTTGAAGAAGTGAAGTAACGCCCTTCGAAGTAAAGCAACGTCAAAAACAGATAGAAAGCGGTAATTCAAAAGATTGCCGCTTTTTTTCTATTGACAACAGCTAACTTTCTCATAAAACAACTAACGGTTGCCGAAAATCTATTGTCCGTTACTTCCGAAACAGCTACTTTTGTGTATCAATTTTTTATTTTTAAAAAAAAGGATTTTATTATGATTACTTCCATTCAAATCGGCGAGAAAATCGCCATTGCACGCAAACTGAAAAACATGTCGCAATCGGATGTTGCCAACAGGATGTTCCTCACTACGCAGGCAATAGGTAAATGGGAACGCGGCGAATCCATTCCCGATGCTGTTACATTTGTCAAACTGTCCGAAGTGCTGGGCGTGGAGCTCAATTTTTTTATCGGCAAAGAAAGTCAGCCAAACGCTGAAATAGAAACGCCCCACGACTGCGAAAATCTCAAAAAACAGGAGCGCAATATGTCGGGCGGCAGCTGGGCAAATGCCGATTTTTCGGGACTGAAAGATATTGGCGAAAAATTTAGCGGCGCAAATATTGAAAACTGTCAATTTATAAAGGCAGATCTGTCAAATTTGACTGTGCGCGGCAACAACATTCAGGATTCGGACTTTTCCGACGCCAATATGAGCGGCAGCTATTTTAAGGGCTGCAATATTCAGAATTGCGTATTTGCGAGCTGCAATATGAGCCGTTCCGAAAATCACAGCTCAAGCATTGGAAAGTGCAATTTTGACGATGCCGATCTTTCGGGCGCGATTTTTTCGCATTGCAACCTTGAGAAAATTTCGGTTGTCGGTGTAAAATGGAGTAACATGGCTTTTCGGGCAACTGCGCTTACGAATATTGATTTTAGCGGCGAAATGACCGGCTGCTCTTTTGAAGGCCTTACAAGACCGACACGCGTGGTTTTTCGTAACGCAGTAATGAGAAATACTTTTTTTAAAAACTGCAACCTCAAAAAGCTGCGTTTTGAAAACGTTTGCGCCGATGCCATTACGCTGGCGTTTTTGAAAAACTCCAACGCAGATATTTCGGAAATAAAAGTTATGAATTAGAGTGTATTTCTAAAAATAGTCCCATCATATCAAACTTGTTTGAATTTTGCCGAACGAGAGGAATTTATGCAAACACGCCGCCCTTTCTCTGCGCTCACAGGGTTGCGGCATTGCGATATTCAAAATATGAACCGTTACGCCTGCGGAAATGACAAAAAGCAGGATTTGCAACCCTAATTTGCCGTTTGCGACAAAAATAATACTGCAAATTATTATCCCTAAAACAATTAACAGATATTTCATTGATTTTCAACAGCATTCATTGAACATAAAATGCTTTCCCTGTGCCGTGTTCCCCATTTTTGCAGTTGCAGGATTATCGGAACAAGTTCTACACCCTGTTCGGTAAGCGAATAGACAACGGATTTCAGATTGCCGTCGAGTTCTGTGCGGGTTAAAATACTGTTTAACTCTAACTCTTTCAATTCTTTGGATAATATACGCGGCGATATTCCGTGACATTTCCATATCTCGTTGAAATGTTTCGGCTCACTTGCCAA
>JAISYO010000150.1 GCA_031269865.1 Dysgonamonadaceae bacterium
CTGCCACCCAAGAAACAAGCAGAGGCAAACAATCAAACCCACATTGACATAAGTCATTCGGACTTGCGTTTTCCTTTTCTTGTAAAAAAAAATGGTGGCAACAGCCCATATCGCGCTTAGGCAGCTCATTGCGAGAGGTATCCACGTGATGCAGTTCAGCTGCTCGTTGGCGTATATTCCGGTGGCTTCATACCTGACGGCGTCGCCGTTGAGAACAAAGGACAGCAGGGGCAATGCCCCGCACAAGAGCATACAGATGGAAACCACGAGCAAAAAAACCGTTTGTATCCGTTGTAACATATACCGTTTGCGATACTTTTCTTAAAACTGTTCTTTTTCCTTCGCAGGGTTGCGATAGTAAATTTCGCTGTCCTTCCATTCTTGAATGGCGAGCAACGTGGGTTTCGGCAGTTTTTCGTAGAAACGCGAAATCTCAATCTGTTCGTGATTTTCAAACACCTCTTCAAGATTGTCGCTGTACGAAGCAAATTCCTTCAATTTCGAGTCCAACTCGTGCTTCATATCCACCGAAACCTGATTCGCCCTTTTGCCGATGATGCGCAACATTTCATAAACATTGCCGACGGGTTCTGCCATTTCCATCAAGTTGCGGCTTTCGGTGTTGTTGCTTGCGGCAGTTTTTCTGTAATCCATATTGATTCCTTGCTATTTTGTTGTTGTTGTTTCGTTTAACTTAATTCGAAGGCAATTCCTCTACTTTCTTCAACGCATTTTCGTAGTATTTGTTGGCTTCTTTCATATATTTGCCTTCGGGAAATGAGTTTTTGTAATTGAAATACTCGTCAATTACCACGCGGTAACGTTCCGGTTGCGTGCCGGAAATACTGCGCTCGGCGAATTCATATTTCGCACGAAGGATAATCATCTGATAATCTTCTGTATATATCGAAAATGGGTAACTTTTCAAGGCTTCGCGAGCGGTAATAACCGCCGACTCGTAGTTGTTGCCCATATAATTCCCAAGTTTCAAGTACAATTCGGCGGCGAGCAGTTCTTTTTTCGCCAATTTCTCTTGCAGTTCGAAAAGATAGTTTTTCGCCTGTTCCGCCCTTTCATTCTGCGGATACTCTTCCATATAACGCTGAAATTCGCTGATCGCCTTGTAAGTCTTCGTCTGATCCAAGCGCGGATCGGGCGAATCGAGATACATACCGTAAGCGGCATAAAACAAGGCGGGTTCGGCGTATTCGCCTTTCGGATAAGAGCTGTAATAGGTGGAAAATATCTGCGTGGCAGACATATAGTCCTTGGCGTTGTAATAACTTTGCCCCAAAAGGTAAAGCGACTCCTCGGCTTGCGCCGAGCCTTTCAAATGGGGTACCAATTCTTCCAACAGCGTGGACGCACGGCTGTATTTTCCCTCGTTGAAGTACTTTTTCGCATAGGTGTATTTCAAATCGTGATCCGTACTTTTCAGGATTTTATTGTATTCGCCACACGATCCGAAAACAACGGCACACAACACTAAGAGGCTTATTCTGATTTTCATTTTCACTCTAAAATCAATTTTAGGCTGCAAATTTACGGAAACTTTCTCATTAATAGTTTATCCGACGGCTTTTTTATTCAATTTTAAGAATCTATGACGGATTGGAAGCCATAAAATCCAAAATGCCATCGACGTATTTCCTGTCGTTGGACAGTTTTGGCACTTTGTTTTGCCCCCCCGTCCGCTCTCGCGATTTCATCCAACCGTAAAACGTATTTTTCGGCAACGCCCGCACGAGGGGCTTCGAAAGCGACAAGTCGTGGGAACGTTTGGCTTCGTAATCGGAATTGAGTTTTTTTAGGTTTTCGTCTAATAAATCAACGAATTGCCCAATGTCCGACGGCGGGTTTTCAAACTCTATCAGCCATTCGTGCGCACCGTTGTGCGCCTCGCTGAAATAAACCGGCGCAGCCGTGTATTCGGTAATCCGCGCCGAAGTGTGCAGGCAGGCGTTTTTCAACGCCCTATCGGCATTGTCCACGATAAGCTCTTCGCCAAAGGCGTTGATAAACTGCTTGGTGCGCCCCGTGATGCGAAACAGATAGGGATTGGTGGACGTAAATTCGATGGTGTCCCCAATTTTATACCGCCACAAACCGCCGCTCGTGGATATAATCAGGGCGTACTGCACCCCGGTTTGCACTTCGTCCAATGACAAGGCTTCGGGATTTTCCTTGTCCCATTCGCCCATCGGCAGGAACTCGTAATACACCTCGTTGTCGAGCAAGAGCAGCATATCTTTCGAATCGGGGGTGAACTGCACCCCGAAAAAGCCTTCCGAAGCATTGTAGGTTTCCCAATAGTGCATCTTGTCGGAAGGAATCAGTTTCCGATATTGTTCCTCGAAGGGAATGAAACTGACGCCGCCGTGAAAAAACACTTCGAGCTTGGGCAGTAAATCCGATATGGATTTTCCGGTGTCCGCCGCCATTTTTTTCAACAGCACCAGCATCCACGACGGAACGCCGGCAAGCGAGCGTATGTCGGATTGCAAGGCGTAATCGGCAAGTTTCTGCAATTTAGCTTCCCAATCGGGAATCAAGGCGATTTTTTCGGGTGTCCGCGCCCGTTTTGCCCAGAAGGGCAGGTTGCTGATCAGGATCGCCGAAATATCCCCGGTAAACACGCCGTCGCCGATGGCGTTGATCTGACGGCTTCCACCCAGCACCAAGGATTTGCCGAGCATAAACGAAGTGGCGGGATAATGCACCGCGTACATCGCCAGCAAGTGATAACCGCAACGATAGTGGCAATTCCACAACGATTCTTTCGTTACCGGAATGTACTTGCTTTTGTCCTCTGTCGTCCCCGACGACATCGCAAACCACTTCACGGGCGTGTCCCAAAGCACATTTTGTTGTTTGTCCCGGATTATTTTATCGAGGTAGGGGCGCAAATCTTCGTAAGCCGAAATGGGGATTTGCTTCCTGAAATCGTCAGGGGAAGACACGTTGTCGAAGCCCTTTTCTTGCCCGAAAAACGTATTCCGCCCGTGTCTGAGCAGATAGCCAAATGTTTTTTGCTGAACGCCAATGGGGTTTTCCAAAAATTTCCCGACGGGTTTGTAATATGAGGAAAGTATGGAATAGGCTATTTTTCGTACCATAACGTTGCGTTATCCGATCCGGCTGATTTTCCGAAGTTTGTCTTCGTCTATGATTTTGATTTTTCGTCCGTCGATGGTAATGACGCGCTCATCGACAAAGGTGGACAGCGTCCTGATGGCGTTAGAGGTTGTCATATTCGATAAATTAGCCAAGTCTTCACGGGCAAGGTAGATATTGATGGTGGCGCCGTCTTCTTCCAAGCCGTAGCTCTCTTTGAGGAAGATGAGCGATTCCGCCAAGCGTCCGCGGATATGTTTCTGCGTGAGGTTCACAACGCGCTGGTCGGCAATGCCGAGATCGGCTGAAAGCTGCTGTATGAAAAACATCGCCAACTGTCCGTTGTTGCGAAGGAATTGCTCGACGATTTCCAAGGGAATCATACACACCACGCAGGCTTCGAAAGCCGATGCCGCGGTAATGTAAGGCTCGTTGGCGAAATAGGCGCGATAGCCGAAATACTGCACCGGGCGCACCATACGGATAATTTGACTGCGCCCCCCCACTCCGCTTTTGAAAATCTTTACCTTTCCCTTGAAAAGGCACATCATATCCTTGGGATAATCGTCCTCAAAATAAATCATCTCGTTTTTTTTGAAAGAAACAATACGGGAACTTTCACGCAATAATTTGCGTTCCGCCCCGGTTAGCATCTTCCAAATATCCGATAATGAGGAAGTTAAACCTATTGTATCGTTTTCTTTTTTCAAATTGACAGCCTTGAATGTTTTAGAACATTGTTCTAAAACACAAAAATAGTAATTTTTTATTAAAGTGGCATCAAAAAGTCATTTTATTTTATCGGGGGGGGGCGAAAAATTTAATCGATAAACCCTCGTTCAATCGTATTTGTATTGCGATTGCGATCAGTATGATGGATTTGCAATCCGTTTTTCGCATTAAAAATGCTTGTGTTCACAACTTTTGAATTGCAAATTCAAAAAAGACGAAATCCCGTTAAGGATTTTAGCTCGGTAGGAAATTCAGCCCTTTTTTTATTGCAAGCCGGAGGTTTGCAACACTTAATCAAGAAGTTGCGTACCTGACGGCACGCTGTTTTATGGAAAGCATTTGTTTTTGCCGAACTACAATGCCTAACGGCATTGAAATACGAACATTTGAAATTCAGTTTTTTATCTAAATGCACAATCGGTAATTGTCCATTGTTTTGTGGGCAGTGATGGATTCGAACCACCGAAGGCGTAGCCAGCTGAGTTACAGTCAGCCCCATTTGTCCACTCTAGTAACTGCCCTTTTTACGTTTTACTTGTATTTCTCGTTCAGCGCAACCATTTTCAACGCGGTAATGGCGGCTTCGTCGCCTTTGTTGCCGTGTCGTCCGCCGGCGCGGGCTTTCGCCTGTTCCAACGTGTTGGTTGTGAGCAATCCGAAAATGACGGGGATATTTTTCGCAAGGTTCAGCGCGGTAGCCCCCTGCGTAACGCTGTCGCACACGAAAGTGAAATGCGGCGTTTCGCCTTGAATGACACAGCCCAGCATAACGAGCGCGTCGAGCTTCGTTTTTTCAATCAGCGTTTTCGCGCCAAAGGTAAGCTCGAAACTTCCCGGCACGTGTTCGATAATAATATCCTCTTGTTGCACACCAAATTTCAGCAGGGTTTCCACCGTGCCGTTCAAAAGGCTCTCGGTAATGCTTGAATTCCATTCTGAAACGACGATGCCAAATTTTTTCCCTTTGCCCAAAGGGGTTACGGAAGAGTCGTAGGACGACAAATTTTGAAGTGCGGTAGCCATCAATCAATTCCCCCCTTTCAACAAATTGGCTTCCTCTATGTATTTGTCGGCTTCCTGCGCTTCGAGGGAATTTAGGTATTTGTCTTTTATCTTTGTGAAAAGTTCCACCGCCTTGTCGTAGTTTTTCGCGTCGAGATAAGCCAAGCCAGCCTTTTTCAGATAAATGGGGCTAAGCATCACGTTATCAGCCTTGTCAGCCGCTTTCGTGAAATACGAGATGGCTTCGTCCGTTTTCCCCATATTCAAATACACGTCGCCGATGGCACCAGTTACGGCAGGGGAAATCAGGTAGTCGCCGCCTTTGAATTTATTCAGACATTTCAACGCCTCTTCGTTCTTGCCCAGCCGGCTGTAACTGATTCCGGCGTAAGCCTGAGCCAGATTCGCCGTTTTGGTGCCGCCAAACTGATCGATGATGGCAATGAAACCATCGTAATCGTTGCCGTTGCCGAACAACGCCAGCGAATCCTGTCCGTTTTTGAAATAACGCTCGCCCTTGAAGATGGCGGCTTCCGCCTTCAAATTGCGCGGTTTGTGATACAGATGCTGATAGGCGAAAAAAGCCCCGACAATCAAAACGACTACCAATAATCCGTAGAGGATATTCTTTTGGTTTTTTTCCAGAAACTGTTCCGATGCGGTAAGGGTTTCGCTTATGTTTTCAAAACCTTTTTCGGTCTTATTCTCAACTTGTTTTTTCGACATAATTCTTTTTTATAATAAATATGTATAATTTTCGAGTTGCAAAAGTAATGGTTTTTGGACGATATTTAAAATTTATCGCGTATTTTTTTGAAAAGAATGCCGAAACCTTTCCGAATTTTGCCCCCCATTAAACTTTTAGCCCCGTTATCCGTCAAACAAAATGGCACTAATTTTTGTTATTATATCAGGCTGAAAAAACAGAGGGACAGATTTCCCAAGTTTTAAAACAACAGATTATGAAACGATACATTTTACTATTGGGCATACTCGCACTGTTCTCGTCCAAGGGATTTGCGCAGGCAGACAACGTTTTCACGACGGTTCCGGTGGTAAACGGAAAAGTGGTTTTCCAACAGTTTATCCACGCCGGCACCAATTTGTCGGACGAACAAAAATACGCCGTTTTGAGCCAATGGGCTAAGGATAATTTCCCTGCCGGGGCTTCGCTGTTGAGCATTCGTTTCGACGAAAACAACAAAAGCGTAACCGTGAACGCGAAAACCAACCTGTCGCTGCCCCAAAACAAAAGCACCACGATGACTTACCGTTTCGACACGACAATCGGCAATATGGGCTGTATGCTCGTCATACGCGACATTTCGTATCAGTTGGGCGGCGGCAAACCCGCGGGCTTCGTGAAGCCGACGATGGCGGAAAGCGTCATTACCGACAGCACCATAAGCTCGGCTTCCGCCAACGACAAGGATACGTACAACGCCGTCGCCAAAAGCACCATCGCGTTTTGCAATCAGCTTTACGGCAAGCTGAACAAGGTTTTTGAGTGAATCAAACTTTCTTTTTTTTGTTTCATTTTTTGCGCGAATTTGTAGTAGATTTCTGCACAAGTTCGCGCTTTTTAGTTTAACAGCCATAAAAAATACGACAAAATAAAGCCGAAAGTTTACGAGTACGGATTTTTGAAAGAATAAGCGGCGGAAATTGCAACGATTAAGAAACTGTTCAAATTTTACAGCTCATCTTTTTTATCGCTATTTTAAGATGGATTTTTTGCGTTACATTTGCAGATTTAGCGGGCTAAATCAAGAATGGGAAGTGAAAAAGACGCTTGAAAGAGCAGAAAAAAGCAGCTGAGGATAACTTTAAAAACTGTACATAAAATAATTCGTTAAAATTTAAACAGCTTCTAAGGATTTCTTAATAGTTCAACAAGCCGGATTGAGAAATCGTAGCCTAAAATTCGCGGACAAAAAAAATTATTGTTCTTTTTTTTGGCAGATAGAAATTTTATGGTTAATTTTGCGCCCTGATTTGCGGACATTCGTCCCGCCATTCAAATTTAGAATCAATAAAAAACAATATAGAGATGTCTAAGATTTGTCAAATAACAGGAAAAAGAGCATTGACGGGAAACAACGTTTCGCACTCTAACAAAAAGACGAAACGCAAATTCAACATCAATTTGTTCAGGAAAAAATTTTATTGGGTGGAAGAAGACTGCTGGATCAGCCTCAACGTTACGGCTTCCGGCTTGCGCACCATCAATAAGATAGGGTTGAACGCGGCACTCAAACAAGCTGCCGAAAAGGGATATTTGAACGCTTAATAAATAAAGGAGGACAACAGCAATGGCAAAGAAAGCGAAAGGAAACCGGGTGCAAGTGATTCTGGAATGTACGGAACACAAAGGAAGCGGTATGCCCGGCACGTCGAGATACATCACGACTAAAAACAGAAAGAACACCACCGAAAGATTGGAGTTGAAAAAATACAACCCCATCTTGAAGCGAATGACAGTACACAAAGAAATCAAGTAAAACAACGATAAACAATGGCAAAGAAAACCGTCGCAGGATTCCGCGATAAGACGTCCACTTCGGGACGCACGCACACCAAAGTAATCAAAATGGTAAAATCGCCCAAAACAGGAGCGTACTCATTCAGGGAAGAAATGATTCCGAATGACGACGTGAAAGACTATTTCACGAAATAAATTCGTTAAAAATATCTAAAAACTTCCCCGCGCCAACGCACGGGGAAGTTTTTTATTGACTATTTTGTAGCTTTGTAAGAATTTGGGGAAAAGGCGTTATCGACATCCGTTTGTTTAAATATAAAAACTACCTATGGCACTATTTGACATATTCTCGAAAAAGAAAAAAGACACCTTGGACAAGGGGCTCGAAAAGACAAAGGAAAACATTTTCTCTAAGATTTCGCGTGCCGTCGCCGGAAAATCGAAGGTGGACGACGACGTGCTGGACGAGCTTGAAGAGGTTTTGGTTACGTCGGACGTGGGCGTGGACACCACGCTGAAAATCATCGGACGCATCGAGGAACGTGTCGCACGCGACAAATACGTGGGCACGGACGAACTCACATGTATCCTACGCGAAGAAATCGCCAATCTTCTGATGGAAAACAATTCGGCGGGGCTGGAAGAATTTTCTATCCCCGAAGACAAGAAACCCTACACGATTATGGTTGTCGGCGTGAACGGCGTCGGCAAAACCACCACGATAGGCAAATTGGCGCATCAGTTCAAAGAGAAAGGGCTGTCGGTTTACCTCGGCGCAGCCGACACCTTCCGCGCGGCAGCCGTCGAGCAGCTGGTTGTCTGGGGCGAAAGGGTTGGCGTTCCTGTCGTGAGGCAGAAAATGGGTGCCGATCCCGCGTCGGTGGCGTTCGACACGCTTAGCTCGGCAAAAGCCAACAACGCAGACGTGGCGATTATCGACACCGCCGGACGTTTGCACAACAAAATCAACCTGATGAACGAGCTAACCAAGATAAAAAACGTGATGCAGAAAATCGTCCCTGGCGCACCGCACGAAGTGTTGCTCGTCCTCGACGGTTCCACAGGGCAAAATGCCTTTGAACAAGCCAAACAATTCACTGCCGCCACCGAGGTTACGGCATTGGCTATCACAAAACTCGACGGTACGGCGAAAGGCGGCGTAGTCATCGGCATATCCGATCAGTTTAAAATTCCCGTGAAATACATCGGGCTGGGCGAAGGAATGGACGACTTGCAAGTTTTCCGCCGGAAAGAGTTCGTGGACTCGTTGTTTGGGGAATAAAATGACGTTTGGACGTTTGGGGTTTAGAAGTTTATGATAAAAAATAAAATAGATATCATCACGCTCGGCTGTTCAAAAAATCTGGTTGATTCCGAACTACTTATGCGACAACTTGTCGCCAACGGCTACACGGTGGATCACGACAGCGAAAAGCCGAAGGGGGAAATTGCGGTTATCAACACCTGCGGATTTATCGGCGACGCGAAAGAAGAATCGGTAAATATGATTCTGTCATTTGCCGAGGCAAAAAAGCACAAGAAACTGCGCAAACTCTTTGTAATGGGCTGTTTGTCGGAACGTTACAAGGAAGAACTGTCCGCCGAAATCCCCGAAGTAGATGCGTTCTACGGCAAATTCGCGTGGAAAAACCTTATCGCAGACTTGGGGAAATCATACAAACAGGAACTATCGCACGAGCGCAGCATATCCACGCCCAAGCACTACGCTTTCCTGAAAATATCGGAAGGTTGCAACCGCAGTTGTTCCTATTGCGCCATTCCATTGATCACGGGCGCGTACAAATCGCGTCCGATGGAAGAAATCGAGGCGGAAGTTCGCCGTTTGGCGGCTTCGGGCGTGAAGGAACTGCAATTTATCGCGCAAGACTTGACGTATTACGGTTTGGACTTGTATCGGACAATGAAACTGCCTGAACTCGTTGAGCGCGTGTCCGACATCGAGGGCATAGAGTGGATTCGGCTGCATTACGCCTACCCCGCCCATTTCCCCAACGATTTGTTGTGCGTTATGCGCGAGCGAACAAACGTGTGCAATTACCTCGACATCGCCCTGCAACACATCAGCGACAATATGCTGAAAGCGATGCGCCGAAACATTAGCAAGCAGGAAAGCGTTGATTTGATAAAGCGTTTCCGCGATGAAGTCCCCAATATCCACCTGCGCACGACAATGATGGTGGGGCATCCACGCGAAACGGATAAAGATTTCGCAGAACTGCTTGATTTCGTGCGCGAAACACGCTTCGAGCGATTGGGGGCATTCCCCTATTCCCACCAGGAAGACACCTTTTCGGGCAAGCATTACGCGGACGACATTCCCGCATCGGTAAAACAAGAACGTATGGACGTGCTGATGGCGGAACAAGAACAAATTTCGCTCGCGCTCAACGAATCAAAAATCGGGGAAAGCTTCAAGGTAATTATCGATCGCGAAGAAGAGGATTATTATGTCGGGCGCAGCGAATTCGACTCGCCCGAAGTAGATGGGGAAGTGTTGATAGGAAAAGAACAAAAATTGCACGCGGGGTGTTTTTACAAGGTAAAAATAAGCTCGGCGCAAGCCTTCGATTTGTACGCAAACGTTGAATAACCATAAAAGATACGAATATGACACACAAAGACTTTGTCGCAGAATTGGCTAAACGGCTCGACTGGACGCAAGCAAAAACGGCTGACGCGCTCGATGCCGCCATTGACTTGATCAACGAAAAATTGGCGGGAAACGCCCAAGTTTCCTTCCCCAATTTCGGGACTTTCGAAACGAAGAAAATGTCGCCCCGCGTTTCTGTAAATCCGCTCACGCAAGAGCGTTTTTTGGTGCCGCCCAAAATCGTGGCGAACTTCAAACCCGCTACGGGATTGAAAGACAGACTGCAAGACAATTTAAGAACACGTTAAAAAAAACCGACGACGATGGAAACAAGTGAAAAATTGAACTTTCAAGACTTTGTCGATTTATTGGCTGAAAAAACGGCGATGTCAAAAAATGAAACCGAATTGTTTCTGAGGAAGTTGTTTAGCCTTATTCCCGAAACGATCACGGACGAAGAAGCCGTGAAACTGAAAAACTTGGGGACTTTCAAGCTCACGCTCATTCAATCGCGCGAAAGCGTGAACGTTAATACGGGCGAAAAAATTAAAATCCCTGCACACTACCGCTTGGAATTTTCGCCGGCATCAACGCTCAAAGAGTTAGTAAACAAGCCTTTCTCGCATTTCGAAAACGTGTTGCTCAACGAGGGTGTCTCGTTCGACGGCATCGCCGAAAACACGGACACGCCCGATTTTGAGGGCGAAGAAGCGATGGGCGAAATCGTGGGAAACACGGTTATTCACAGCGTTGGGGATAAAAATTCCGAAACGGACGGCATAGCTCCGCCGATACCCGAAGAGGAAAAGACGGCTGAAATACAAATTTCTGAAAAAGAGGAAATTAAAACCGAAAAATCCCTTTCGGAAACAAAAAAAACCGCCGCGCCGGAAGTTTTTCGGCTACGCCGGAAAGAATCGAAATCGAATGTCAAGGTATTCATCGCAGTCGGGCTTGTTGCCGTCGTTGCGATTTCCGCTTTTTTTTTTCTCGGACAAAAAAAAACGAACAATGAGAGCCGAGTAGCTACTAATCAAGGGCTTGAAACGCCAACCGCAGTCGCCCAAGAAATCGCGTCCCCCACCCCCGACAGCCTCGCGCTTGTGGCGGAAACGCCCCCCACGGCGACAAACCCCACCCCCGACACCGTTACCCTGATCGCAGGGAAAACCCTTCGTTTGATTGCGCTGGACAAATTCGGCAGTCGCGAATTTTGGATATATATCTATCTGAAAAACAATGATAAAATAAAAAATCCCAACCGCATTCCCGTAGGAACGAAATTCCTTTTGCCCGACAAGTCGGAGTACGACATTGACGCGGACAACCCCGAATCGGTTGGCAAAGCAAAAAAACTTGGGGAGGAAGTACTGAAAAAATTTGGCAAATAGCGTGAGCGACAACAGCCCCCATTTCCGCGATTTTACCCACGGAGGCATATTCAGGCAACTATTTAAGCTGGCGATGCCCCTGATGGCTGTCAGTTTTATGCAGATGGCTTACAACCTGATTGATTTGGCGTGGGTGGGGTGCTTGGGGAGTAAATCCGTTGCGGCAGTCGGCACCGTCGGACTGCTTGTTTGGATGATCAATTCAATCGCCTTCATCTCAAAAGTGGGGGCGGAAGTGTCCATCGGGCAATCCATCGGGGCGAAACGCTTCGACAAGGCAGCCGTTTTCGCCTCGCACACCACGATGATAGCCCTCGCGCTGGGGATTTTATTCGGGTGTCTGTTCTTTTTCGCGCCCCAATACTTCATCGCGTTTTTCAAACTGCCCCCCGAAATATCGGAAAAAGCGGCTCGTTTCCTGCAAATCATCGCCCTTGCCGTCCCCTTCATCTTTCTGAACCTCAATTTCGCAGGGATTTATATCGGGACGGGGCGAAGCGAAATCCCTTTCTATTTTAACCTCGTGGGGCTTGGCATCAATATCCTTCTCGATCCGCTGTTGATATTCGGCTTCGTTGCGCCCTTCCCTGCCTTGGGGACGGAGGGGGCAGCCATCGCCACCGCCTTTTCGGTGTTTGTCGTAACGGTGCTCTTCCTCTTCCACCTGAAAAATAGAAACCGCCTGTCGGGGCGTTTCTCACTTTTCACGCGCCCCCGCACCAATTATGTTTTCAAAATTCTGAAATTGGGTTTGCCGGTGGCGACGATGAACGTGTTTTTTTCCATCATCAATATGAATCTGGTTCGGATAGCGTCCATTCACGGCGGACATTTGGGCGTAACGAGCCAAACGACTGGCGGACAGATAGAAGGCGTTACGTGGAATACGTCCCAAGGATTCGCTACGGCACTCGGCAGTTTCGTGGCGCAAAACTACGCGGCTGGGAAAATGCAACGGGCGAAAACGGCGTACCGATACACGCTGCAAATTATGGGTGTGTTGGGCACAGTGGTTACGGCGTCGTTTATGCTGTTCGGCTCAGCTATTTTTTCGGTTTTCATTCCCGAAAAAGCGGCTTACGAAGCCGGAGGCGAATACCTGTTCATCATCGGCATTTCGCAACTGTTTATGATGCTCGAACTAACCACTCAGGGAATGTTTAACGGCATCGGACGCACCACCCCACCTGCCGTTATCAGTATGACGCTCAATTTTATACGAATACCATTGGCTATGTTTCTCGCGGCAAGAATGGGTATCGCCGGCGTGTGGTGGGCGATCGCCATTTCAACCATCGTGAAAGGGACGACGCTACCTTTGTGGTTTTATCTCGTGCAAAAAAGAATGCAGAGGGGCGAATAAGCGTTTTGAAAAGAACGAGCACGAAATAAAAAACCGCAAATTGCGCTTGCGTGTCAAAAAATGATTCTATTTGTCCTTGATTAAAAAACCTGAAAAATTTTCAACCATGCCATTTTTTTTTTTGCGCGATCGTACTATAACTTTGAAGACGAAAAAAAATAACTTATTGAATTTTAAAAGGTTCAATCATCAATTAGAAATGATTATTTTTGCAAGATCATTTTCAATTTATTGATATTGATGTAATTAATGTGGAAAATAATTTCGAAAAATATCTCATTGAGAATATGAATTGGGATATACAATGCTCAAAATATGATTTTATGCACGGTGCGCTTGGAGTTGGCTTCTATTTTTAAAAAAAAGATACAAATGAAAAAATTATAAGTGGATTGATTGATTTTTTGTATGATAAATCGGAGATTGATGAAAAAAGTAATGGTTTAAAATGGAAATCTGAAATTGAGAAAGATTTTATCGGCTACAATATCTCTTTATCTCATGGCATGTCAAGTATTGTCTATTCTTGTGTCGGGTTATTGAGGCAGGGTACAATAGCAAGAGAATTTAAGAATTATTGAGAAAGGCTATCAATTATATATTGTATCAGGAAATAGAATATGAAAAGTATGGATCTTTTTTCCCCAGCTATTCATTAGAATCTTCTATACCACTAAATGGAAGTCGGTTAGCTTGGTATTATGGAGATTTAGGCATAGCCTATGCTATTTGGCGAACTGCTGCTTGACAATCAGGACTTGTGTATGATGCTGAATGTCAGCAAACGGTCATTACAACGATAAAAGTTTTTTTTATGCTTTTCCTTGCGATAGCAGGAATAGCGGGTGTAAATGCTCAGGTGCTGATTGGCGGAAGTGGTACTCCGCTGTGGAACAAAGGGAATGTTTTCTTTTGCCCCGCCCGTCCTGAATGTTTGCCGTAGCAGATTTCCATAGTTTCCCTGCCGACTGTTTTGCCGTCGAATGCCTGAAACGAGAGGACGTCGGCAAGCGTTCCGCGCACGTGGATGCCCGATTCGTGGCTGAC